>JALSZZ010000082.1 GCA_027075825.1 Mariprofundaceae bacterium
TGGCGAAGCGAAGACAGAAGCGTTATGATTTCGGGCATGGGTATTCCTCCTTTGGACGTGCTTTTTGATTTGAATAACACTAACCAAAGTTGGAATACCCTCAAGCTTTTTTGGCGAAGGTATTGAACGAAGGAATGGTAGATTTAGAAAATATAGCCATGCAATGAACATTTCTGTACCTGGCATTTCAGCGTATTACCACGACAGTGTAGCAGCTATTGGTTCAGGATGGTGATACTGTTGCCGAAGCCCAGGAGTGTGTCTGACTTTGATAAATCTACTGTGAAAAACCGGATATTGGCCAGATATTCACCCTGCTTTTGTTAAATAGCGCTGCTATTCGCCGCAAACAGGTCGTATATTTGGCTCAATCCCGCTATTTCTCGTGACGATTGCCAAAGTCCGACAGACTCCTAGTGTTTGATTTGTGAAGAATCTTTGGGACTTTATGAAAGAGCGAAAGAAGTTAATGCTACTGGGTGTGGTCATCGTTCTGGCTCAGGGTTCTGCTATTGCACCGTCGATTTATGCCTTACTTTGATAATGAAAGGACAAGACTGAAATGCGTATTCTTATGATTGTAGAGAACCTTCCGCTGCCTTTTGATCGCAGGGTGTGGCAAGAGGCAGGTGCTTTGCATGAAGCTGGTCATCAGGTGTGTATTATTTGTCCAAAGACAACGGATTACCCCAACCACTTTGAGGAAATTGATGGTGTTTTTATTTACCGCCATCCCCTTCCTTTTGAAGCTTCAGGTGCAATGGGCTATATCCTGGAGTATGGCACAGCATTATTCTGGGAGTTTGTATTAGCCTGGCGGATTTTTTTTTCAAAAGGCTTTGATGTTGTTCATATCTGCAACCCCCCGGATCTCCTTTTTCTGGTGGCAGCGCCATTCAAATTACTGGGAAGAAAGGTTGTTTTTGACCATCACGATATTAACCCTGAATTGTTTGAAGCAAAGTTTGAAAAAAGAGGCTTGCTGTACCGACTTGTTTGCTGTTTTGAGCGGTTAACCTTTATGACTGCAGATATTTCCATTGCTACCAATGAGTCTTATCGCGCAATTGCCATTGAGCGCGGCCGCATGCCAGCAGATAAAGTATATATTGTACGAAGTGGTCCCAAACTGGATCGTTTAAAGATTTTACCTCCCGTTAGCCGTTGGAAATCAGGACGAAGTTACCTCGTTGGCTATGTTGGTGTTATGGGAAAACAAGAGGGTATAGAGTATCTTTTGGAGGCAGCCCGCATCATTGTTTATGAAATGGGACGTAAGGATGTTAGTTTTGCACTGGTTGGCGGTGGTACATCGTTGGATTCATTAAAGGCTCAGGCTCACTCGCTTGGGCTTGATGATTTTGTTGTCTTTACAGGTCGTGTGTCCGATCAGGTGTTGCTTGAAGTACTCAATACTTCGGATGTGTGCGTGAACCCTGATGTCGCCAATGCAATGAATGATAAATCCACAATGAACAAAATCATGGAATACATGGCATTGGGCAAGCCTATTGTACAGTTTGATCTGACTGAAGGTCGTTTTTCAGCACAGGATGCTTCACTGTATGCAGAACATAATAATGCGCGTGATATGGCTGAAAAGATTATCCTGTTGCTGGACGATGAAAAGCGACGTAAAACAATGGGCGAATATGGGCGGCACAGAGTGGAAAGTACGCTTGCCTGGCAATATGAAGCGCCTAAATTACTGAAAGCATACCAATCCTGTGACGGACACGAGAAGGACTGATGTTGATACAAACAGATAATATTGCGAATGAATGTGAACTCAATGGTTGATCGCCTGGAAATAACACGTTATAACATTTTGAAAAGTCTGGATATGTTGTCGTTCTTTTTGGCTTTGTTGATCACTCTGATCGTATACCATCACCCTTTTCAGACAGTCTATCTGGCAATTGCTTGTATGCAGATGCTGATGGTTGCGCCTGTTTTTTCCTTGTGTGGCACATACAGTACTGATCTGATCGGGAGAATATTACCTCGTGTTGTTCGTCTTGTGCTGGGATGGGCTATTATTTTTACCCTGACGTTGGCGGTTACATTCTTTTGGAGTATTGATGCTATGCCGACTGAAGATAGCTGGTTTTTTTGGGCGCTAAGCTCCTTGTTTTTATTGCTTGCCTTTCGCGCACTGGCGTTTTGGACCTTTACTTTTTATCACAAAAAACATAAGAAAACGGCTATCATTGCTGGTGCGGGTGAGCTCGCCCTGAAGTTGATGGCAGCGCTGGAAAAATCACACTATAACTCACTGCAATTGTTGGGTATGTTTGATGATGACACAAGTAGATCTTCGAATGTTATCGGGCATATTGATGAGCTTCCGGGTTTTGTGTGCAAACATGCTGTTGATGAGGTTTACATTGCGCTTCCCATGCAAGCGGAAGAGAGAGTTCGTGAATTGGTATACCAACTTCAAAATACAACTGCATCTGTGTATTTTGTTCCTGACCTCTTTATGTTCGATGTTTTTTCAAATGCTTCGGCATTCCAGTGTTGCGATATCAATATACTGGCATTAAACAAAAACCGTATTGACCGTGGCTTCGAGATTCTGAAGCGTGTTGAAGATATACTGCTATCAGGCTTTATTCTTATTCTTATTTCACCGCTAATGTTAATAATTGGTCTGCTTATTAAGGCAGGAAGTCCCGGGCCGGTTTTTTTCAGGCAATATCGCTATGGTCTGAAAGGCGAAAAAATTCTGGTTTGGAAATTTCGTAGTATGTATGTTTGCGAAGATGATGAGGTTGTTACTCAGGCACGCCAAAACGGAGATTCGAGAATAACGCCGCTTGGTAAAATTCTTCGACGTTATTCGTTGGATGAATTACCCCAGTTTTTTAATGTACTGCAAGGTAGCATGTCCATCGTCGGCCCCAGACCTCATGCGGTTATTCATAACGAAGAATACCGTAAACTGATTTGGGGCTATATGTGGCGCCACAGGGTAAAACCTGGCATTACTGGTTGGGCTCAGATAAACGGCTGGCGAGGGGAGACCGATGAGTTGTATAAAATGGGAAAAAGAGTGGAATATGACTTGTGGTATATCCAGAACTGGACGTTGCTGCTGGACCTGAAAATTATCTGGCTCACAATTACCAGAGAAATTATCAGCCGAAGCAATAATGCCTATTAGTTTTTTTACAATAAGAAAAAAAACGCTAGGCTATAGGTTTTATCTTTAATTTGGAGGTGTAAAATGATCAGGAAAATATATAGCAGCCTTGCCATGCTGTTAACACTATTGGTGACAACGGCGGCATGGGCTGGCTCATCTTATCACACATTAATTGTCAAGACAGATGGCAGTGCCCTTGCCTGGGGTTATGATGCCTATGGTCAGCTCGGGAATGGAGCCTTGATTGACCAGGCAAACCCGGTAGTCATCAAGGATGGTGTTAATACCACAGTGACGGGCATCAGTATGGTTGCTGCCGGGGGATTTCATTCACTTATTCTAAAAACAGACGGTACCGTCATGAGTTGGGGCAATAATCAATATGGTCAGTTGGGGGATGGGACAACGACAGACCGCAGTAATCCGGTGACAGTTCCTGGTTTGACGGGGGTCATTGCTGTAGCTGCGGGTATATATCACAGCCTTGCTTTGAAGTCTGATGGAACCTTATTGGCCTGGGGTAAAAACTGGGCTGGACAGGTTGGCAATGGCAGTAAAACAGATCAACACACACCGGTGACGGTGATGAACGCCGGTAGCAATATTGTGGCTATTGCCGCAGGTGATGCGCACAGTCTGGCGTTGAAATCTGATGGAACCTTGCTTGCCTGGGGTAATAATGATAGTGGCCAGCTGGGGAACGGGACTACGCGCAACAGCACTTCTCCGGTGACCGTCGTGGATGCAACGGGGGCGGCTATTCAGAATGTTACAGCCATTGCTGCAGGAGGCTCTCACAATCTTGCATTGCTGGCTGATGGTTCAGTGCTTTCCTGGGGTTACAATGGACTGGGACAGCTGGGTGATGCGACCATCAACAATCATAGCACTCCCGTTGCTGTGCTGGACAACTACAGCAATGTACTATCAGGCATTGTCGGAATCAGTGCTGGTCAGACTCATAGTCTGGCACTGAGAAATGATGGCAGCGTACTTGCCTGGGGTCATAACTTTTATGGGCAGTTGGGTGATGGCTCTACTACGGACAGCGCAACGCCGACAGTCATGACAACCGCTGGCGGGACAACCATCAATGGTATTAGTGCTGTTTCAGCAGGATTAACCCACAGCCTGCTGCTGAAGTCGGATGGCACATTGCTGGCATGTGGTGCTGATCAGTACGGGCAACTTGGCAATGGCGGCAGCACTAATCAACGGAACCCTGTTGCCGTCATCAACAGCGGAGGGGGTAATACTGCTAATGTAGCAGGCCTGATGAATGTTGTGTCGGTGACGGATAGCATTCCGCCAGTGGTTTCTGTTGCCAATGATATTTACGTTTCGTCTGTTGATGCCAATGGTACACCAGCCAGCAATAGCACGATTCAGGCTTTTCTGCTCGCAGGAACAGCAACGGATACCGTTGATGGCAATGTAACAGTAGCGAACAATGCTCCAGGAATATTTCCTGTGGGTACCACACCTGTGACATTCAGTGCCACAGATGCAGCAGGAAACACAGGAAGCGCGATAGCATCTGTTCATGTGGTAAACACCCCAACATTTTCACCCGCAAATGGTAGTCAGCTGAATTCTACAACGCAAACCTTTTACTGGACGGATACCGGGGCAAGTGCTTATTATGTCATGGTCAGCAGTGCCACCCCAGGGGGCAATAATCTTTACGATTCCGGTGTGCTTCCCGCAGGCACCACCTCCGTAACTGTTTCAGGACTCTCTGAAGATGTGTACGTTCGCTATTACAGCCGCAATGTAAGCACGGGAGGATGGGATACCGTCGATTATCATTACACACGACCATTGCCAGCAGCAACTATCAGTTCGCCTGTTAATGGCTCTACGCTTAGCGGAACAACTCAGCAGTTTTCATGGGCAGATACAGGTGCAAATGGTTATTACGTCATGGTTAGTAGTGCTGTTGTGGGGGGGAATGATCTCTACGTCTCTGGTTTTTTACCCAAAGGGACAACATCGGTTACTGTGAATGGCTTGCCATCAGATGGCAAACTCATTTATGTGCGTTTGTATAGCTGGAAAACGGGAGGCTGGCAGATTACTGACAGTACTTATCTTGCTACCGGTACAGCATCAATGACGACACCTGCTGCAGGATCCACGCTAGGGGGAAGTTCACAGGTATTCACCTGGAATAACTCAGGTGCAGCCGGTTATTATCTGAGTGTTGGTCGAACGCTGGGGCAGGCAGATATTTATCAGTCAGGATGGATAAACCAAACATCCCTGACGGTCAATAATCTTCCTACTGGGAAAAGTACGCCGCTGTTCGTCCGTCTTTATAGCTGGACGCAAGCTGGTGAGTGGCAGGTTCGGGTTTTGAATTATTTATCCAGTTATGCGACCAGTATCACATCTCCCACTGCAGGAACAACATTAACCGGTACATCGCAAACCTTTAGCTGGACAGATGTAGGGGCTGCAGGTTACTACCTGGACGTAGGCACAGGCTTCTTCGGACATGGTGATATTTACAAGTCCGGGTTCATCAGTGGGCCTGTCAGTTCTCAGTTGGTGACGGGTCTCCCCACAGGAGGCGTGGCGATTTATGTTCGTCTGTATACCTGGGGTAGTGATGGCTGGCGTACATCTGATGCTCTTTACACATCCGCGCCATAAACGCCTGTTCTGTGTTTTGTCATGCGCAAAGAGGATCCCCAGGGATCCTCTTCTTGCTGTGCTGTATGCTCATGTTTGCTACAGGTGTTGCAGCAAACCCTCTGTCATGGCCTGCTATTCATGAAAAAAATCTCAGAGTTCTGGCTGGAAGCCCGCTTGACTTTTCACAAATTTTTCCAGCACAGCCTGTTACACAGGGGGTTGTTGTTCGTCATGGTCATCTCTTTCATGGCAATCAGCGTATACGCTTTCTGGCGGCGGTTATGCCCATGCAGAAGGTGTTTGGCGGAGTACCAACACATACTGATGCCAGGGAATACGCCGTAGAACTGAGACGACGCGGATACAACCTTGTTCGTTTTGTTTCTTTGCAGGATGTGTTGATGTCCGGGCGAAAAAAGAACTTTGATTATGACCCGGTTAAACTGGACAGGTTATTCTATTTATTGGCTGAATTAAAAAAACAGGGGATTTTCTGGGAAATGGACATTATTTCCTGGGAGAATGGAGCTTTTGCGAAAAAGAATCGCTATGGCAGGGGTGAATCTGAGTACTTGCGCAGCAGATTATATTATGACCCTGAAGCAATGAAGCATTGGCAGCAAATTGTTCGGATGCTTTTTCTGAAAAAAAACCCTTACACGAATATGAGTACGCTGGCTGATCCAGCTCTGGCAGTTGTTACACTGGTGAATGAAAATGATTTGCTACAAACAATCAATATCACCCAGAGAGTATCGAACTGGCTTCCGGAAGGTGTAAAAAACAAACTGAATCGCCATTTTCAAATCTCACTTCTTCAGTACAAAAAAACAAACCATAAAGAAAAAACTGAGCCTTCATTATTCGATAAGTATGATGATGCTGATCCTCTTCTCTCACGTCTGGTAGCGTTTGCCACACAACGGACAGAAGCAATTCATCAGAGTATGAGTAAATACCTGCGTAGTCAGGGTTACCATGGCTTAATCACAGCAGATAATAATGACGGTGGGCAAATTGGCTCTGCTTTTGGCAGAGTAAGTCTGGATCTTGTCACTATGCATGCCTACCACGATCACCCTGCTGAGCTTGGTACAAAAAGTCAGAAGTTAGGTCCAAAGCGTAAATATGTGCTTACAAGCTCGCTGAAAGATCGGCTGGCTTATTTGAGACACGCATTCATCACCCGACAAAAAGACAAGCCTTTCATTCTTGATGAATATAATCATGCTTACCCCAATCCTTGGCGGCGGGAAGCGGGGCTTCTTGTACCTGCCTTTGCTGCCTGGCACGACTGGGATGGAATTGCCCGTTTTGCACGCCCTGTTGAATTAGCTTACGGGCACACCCCTGCGCCGCGCCAGCATTACATCACAGCCTTCGGTGTCGGTATGGATCCTGTGTCCAGAGCGGGAGAAGTGCTGGCTGCATTGGTTTTTCGTCGAGGAGATGTGCCTTCGGCGAAAAAGAAAAATCAGCAGTGCTGGTATTTGGATCCTGAAGAATTCGACTCTGACAGTACTGCCTGGCAGCGGTGGCCAGATGCATTATCCCTGACCGGTCTTGAAAAATCAATCGCTGTCTCTTTTAGGAAACCAACCCGGAATACAAAAAACACTTGTATTCCACTGCATCCGGAAACAGTTCGCACTTATATTGCAAATACCTGGAAAATGCGACAGCATTTGCCAACAAGTTTCTCCAGCCAATATATTACGCTTAATCAAACATCAGTAAAGATAACAAGTAAAAGAACTGAGGCATTGGCTCTGGGTGAAGAAAAAAAACTATCGACAGAGCACCTTGCAGTCCGCAGCAGTGGAGAGCTTGCTGTGTCGGTCTCTAGCCTGGATATGCGATCAGTAGCAGCCAGTCATTCGCTGCTGATGACATTTGTTACCGATGCACGAAGCTCACACATGGATATGCGGGGAGGAATACTGCGATCTCATGGTGAGCTCCCCGTTCGTGTTCGTCCAGTCACTGCCACAATCACACTGAAACGAGAGGCTGGAGCCTGTGCTATGAAACTGTATGCATTATCGCTACGAGGACAACAACAGCAAAAAATAAGCTTAACGAAAACAACGCTAAAAAATGGTCAATGCAGCTTACAGGCTAATATTGATATAGCGCGAATGAAACAGCCATCACTGTTTTTTCATTGGGTTTCTATTGACCAATAAAAACTTGTTATTGTTGAAAAAGAAGCCAGTTTTTTTGTAGTTTAGTGGAGAGGTTTTTTTATGAATAATCTTGTTTGGCGAGGGGCTGTTATTTTTTGTCTCCCGGTTCCCGTCGGAACAGCTCAGGCAGAAGAGGACTTCGGTTTATTTTAATCCTGGCTCCACTGTTATCGGCACTGGTTTAGGTAACCCGGAAAAGCACCTGCTCTTGAAATCAACGCATCATTATCAGCGTTTTCAGACACTTTGGTCGCAGTGGCACGGTGAATGCAAAACTTCACAGATGGTTGTCTTATCATATTGAGGGTACCGTTGGTGTCGAAAACATCGCTAACTGGGGGGTGCCAGGAGTGCCAAAATCAAGCCAGGTGTATGGGTGTGCTGACCAGGTTTTTTGTTTTTGACAAGAAAGCAGCTATTCACGAAAAGCTTTTAACATTGTCACCTGGTATTGGCAATGTTTGTTGTCAGTCTGCTATGTATTTGATTCCAGGCCGAAATACTGTGGTATCCAGCCCCTATAGCGCAGGTGTTTTTGACAGTGTCGGTTTACAGTTTCATCGTCAGGTATCGTTGCTGCTGATTTGCTGCACAGAAATCAACCCGTGACGCGCTATATGTTATTTCTGTTGGTTATACTTGGTTATAATAGGAGGAAGATTATGCGAAAATTATTATCTATTGCATTATATTTCAGCGGTACGCTGCTGTTACCCATGCTTTCAGAGGCAGGTACTCTGCCTGTTCAGGGGGCAAGCGGTTCTGCGTATCTGCATTGATCTGAGAATGTGTTTGGAGTGAAGCAAGGATCGCTTGCTAACAGGAATTTTGAAAACAATGCCTGGTATGCACGGCAGAAGCCTGTCGGACGTTAGCAATCTTCACGAGAAATAGCGGAATTGAACCAAAGATGCAACCTGTTCGCGGCGAATAGCAGCGCTATTTAACAAAGGCGAAGATTTTTGGCTAATATCCGATTTTTCGTAACAGATTTGTCAAAGTCCGACAGGCTTCTGACGTTGTACTCATCCTCCTGTTTTTTTAATCAAACTGTGCTGGGTTTGATGTATTTTTGGCTTCTTTGCGCGAGCAAGAATCACAACACTGTAAGGGTATATCTATGACCCGATATTTTTTTGGAGTTTCACGGTAACTTAGATGTCTGATTCAAAATTCAATCAAAATAAACCCATACTTTTTTCCCAAGAACCTGGTTTATATGATTATTGGCTCCTGTTTTATGGATCAAAACGTCATATCGCAGAAATGATTGTTTTGGTTGTATTGATAGCTGCTGGTTACCTTTACTTTGCCAACCCTGTATATGAAGTAGATACGGTTTTGCAACTTGAAGATAATTCGAATGTATTGGGCGACCTTGAGAAGTTATCGACGCTTGTTGGTGGTGATAGTTCAAAGATCAATGGCGAGATTGAGTTATTACAGTCCAGAAGCATCCTTCTTTCAGTGGTTAATGAACTGGGGCTGGATAATATTGTAAGCCATGCAGGTTGGGCGGCAATAAATGCCGCCTGGTGGAAGTTGAATGGCAGAAAGCTTGCTGTGGAAATAAAGAAGCTTATGGTTCCCACATCAATGCTGGGAACCCCTTTTCAGGTAGATGTTGTTACTGAAAAGGATTTTTTAATCAGAGACGATGATGGACAACTGTTGTTACGGGGTACATTAGGTCGGTTATCTTCTGCTCATGGTATTAGCGTGTTGCTTGCATCGGACTCCCTGCTTCCCGGTGATCGTTTTACCATTACCAAACTCAGGCCTTTTGATGCAATCAATGCGCTTCATAACCGATTGATAGTAAATGAGAAAGGAAAGGATAGTAACCTTATCCGGGTTGCCTGCCGTCATACTGATGCATTTATGGCGCGTCAAATTGTGGATAGCATCGCATCCCATTATGTGCGGCAAAATGTTCAGCGCCATGCAGAAGAAGCAAGTTTGTCTATCGCATTTCTGGAACAGCAGTTACCCATTGTTCGATCTCAACTGGAGAAAGCAGAAACAGCTCTGAATACATTCAGGAAAAATAACCAATCCATCGATCTTACGGAAGAAAGTAAATCATTACTGGAGCAAACGGTCAGCATACAACAGGAAATATCTCAGACGAAGGTCAAAAGATCAGAACTTCAACAACGGTTTATGCCCAGTCACCCCATGATTAGAGCACTGGATGCCCGCATGCAGCAACTGCAAAAGGAAATGCAGGTACTGGAGGAAAAAACAGCCAGAAGACCCAAAACAGAGCAACAGGTGATTGGCCTCATGCGGGAACAAAGGGTTAAAAGCGATGTATATACCTATTTATTGAATAAGCTTCAGGAGTTGCGCGTTGTTCAGGCTGGGACGGTTGGTAATGTCAGAGTTATTGATTCGGGCATTATCCCTTCTCGTCCGATTGCACCTAAAAAGCTGGCGATTATGACAGGCGCTGTCCTTATGGGGCTGTTTCTTGGCATATTATGGGTGTTTTTTCGTCATACCTTTCGTAATGTGGCAACGGATCCACAGGAGATTGAACAACAATTAGGTATTTCGGTATCTGCCTGCATTCCACATAGTCCACAACAATATGAGGTTGATAGAAAAAAGAAAAAATGGCGGCGCTCGTCATCGGATCATCAACAATCTGATCGCTTATTCCTCCTGACTAATGATGATCAGCATGATCCGGCTATTGAAAGCATGTTAAGTCTTCGCACTAATCTACATTTTCTTTTTTCCGGAAAGAAGGGAAATGTTATCGTCCTTTCAGGACCGAGTGCATCATTGGGTAAGAGCTTTTTATCTGCCAATATGTGCGCGCTGCTGGCAGAATCAGACGATTTGCGGGTTCTGGTGATCGACGGAGATCTTCGAAGAGGACATTTGCACGATTACTTCGGCCTGGTGCAACGAAGCCCCGGGCTTTCCGAAGCAATTTCGGGGCAAACAAGGTGGCAGGATTGTATACGCCAAAGTAGTATATCCGGACTGGATATTCTCACTACAGGAAAACTCCCACCTAACCCTGCTAATTTGTTGATGAGCAAACGTTTTGAGGAAATTATTTCTGAAACATCATACTCTTATGATATAGTATGGATCGATACACCTCCGGTTCTGGTGGCGACTGACGCGGCATTGATAGGTAAGTACTCTGACTTGTTCCTTCTTTTGTTGCGTTTTGGTATCAATCCATATGAAGAAATACGAGAGTCCGTTCGCCGACTCAATCAGGCAGGTATCGAAGTCGATAGCATGATTCTTAATGATGTGCGTCTTGATGAGCTGCGTTATGGCTATCACTACGGAAGATACTACGGGACATATTACAAATATCAGAAGGATAATAAGACTTCATGAAATCCGGATTGGATTCACTGTTATCAGGGGGTGGCGTATTTCTCCTGATGTTATTATTTGCCGAATTTGTAGTGCGAATAATGTATAAAGATGACATCGTCATGTTTCCTCGTTATGCGATGGCTGCTCACTACGATGATTATACCATTCACAGATTAAGGCCAAACAGCGAATTTTATTATCATAGCATTGACAGTTCCCGGCTTTTTCATATTAATGCTCAGGGTTTTCGCAATGATCGTGATTTTGCATATACAAAGCCTCCTGGAACATTGCGTGTTGCCATTATTGGCGATTCCCATACTCAGGGCTATGAAGTTCATCAGAGGTGAACTTATGCAGCAGTTCTTGAGAAAATGCTGGAACGTGATGGTTATCGGGCCAGGGTCATGAATACCGGTGTGTCGGGATTTGGCACAGCGGAAGAGCTTGTATTGCTGGAGCATGGACTCAAAAAATATCACCCTGATATCGTAGTTCCTGGTGTTGATGTTCAGAATATTCTTTATTCCATCCCCGGTACGGCATGGCTGAGGGAACACTCTTATTTTTATTCCGTGTTATTCAACCAGATCCCGGATCTTTTTCAAAAGCAGGCTATCCAAAGAAGTAACTCTGGAGCTTGCTGTAGGGGAAGACACTGTCATGAAAAAAGAAAATGACCTGACAAATGCTCTGCTGCAGCGAATGAGCGAAGTCACTCACGCCATAGGGGCAAGGTTTTTAGCTATGGATATTCCTCGGGTCCACGCCATGGTGAAGAATATTTATCCATGACTTCTGATACGAGAGAGCTTTTAACACATCGCTCCGATGCGCTTTTACCCGACGATATTTATGGTTCTTATATCGGTACAGGTGTACTTCATCTTCTTCACGGTTGTCGTCATATATCAGAAATAACACATGCCTTATTTGCCCAGGCTACAAAATCTTATATTCGACAATCTGTTCCTTTAAAACCAGCAGCAGAGCCATGAACGAATGTAGCACTAACTCACTGAAACACAGATTACGATCCGGTGGAGCATGGGCAGTTATGGGGCGTGTTTTCACGGTTTTTTTCTCTCTCGTCACTAATATGCTGCTGGCTCGGCTCTTATCACCAGAAAATATGGGATTGTATTTCCTCCTGTTTAGTTTTGTTTCGATTGCCGTTATTATCGGTCAGTTTGGCTTTAATCAGGTTGTGGTTCGATTTGTTGCAGATGCCCTGGCGCAGGGGAAGCATGTGCGTGCCAGAGAGATACTGAATATTAGCGTACATGATATTTTTGTTTCACTATCAGTTGTAGCCTTTTTGACCATCACTGGCGGAGCATCCATCGTAGCTAAATATATTTTTCACAGTTCATTAACAGTCGGCGCACCTATACTACTGGGGCTGTGGGTATTTCTTCTTGGTTTCCAGCGTTTTTTTGCTGAATATTTTCGTGCTTTGCATAATATTCGTCTGGCTTCTCTGTTGGGAACAGTACTGCCGGGAGCTTTGTTTTCGTTGCTGCTGCTTTGTTTATGGCTCGCAAAAAAACATGCAGATATCGATCTGATTATGATTCTGGCATGCACGGCAACATTGTTTACTGGTGTTTTGTCATGGCGGATCACCTGCTCAGAGAGGGATCGTTTAGATGACCAGCAACCAGCAGACACCAAGATCCATGAGGAGTTGCTGGCTGCTGCATGGCCACTTATGTTGATTAACTTGATGGTATTTGTTTTGACACAGGCTGATTTATGGATTGCGGGAATGTATTGTAGTGCAGATGATGTTGCTATATACGGTGCAGCATCGCGACTGGCATTGCTGATGCTTCTGATTACCAGTCTGATGCAGGCATTCCTGCCACCATTAATCGCTCAGTATCACAGCCTCGGTGATCAACTGACATTGCAGCGTATTTTACAAACTGGTGCCTTTATCAATACGGTCCTCGTGCTTCCTGGGTTACTCGTTTTTTTTCTCTGGGGCGATGATATACTCGCTCTCCTGTTTGGTGCGCATTATGCAGCGGGAGGCAATGTGCTGTTGTTTCTTTCTCTTGGCTTGTTTGTCAATGTGATGACAGGAATGCGAGGTTATGTGCTTATGATGACTGGTCATGAGCGAGATCAAATGATTATTGCAGTTGTTGGTGGCCTGCTTAATATCTTAAGCTGTATCTCAGGTGCCTTATATGCTGGCATCGCTGGTATTGCTGTTGGTGCTATGATTGCAATGATTGTTCAATGCCTGGCTGAAGTATGTTATGTCCGATATCGCTTACATATATGGACCTGGTTGTCCGCAGATGAAACGATAAATCTGTATCGGGAGATGAGAAACACATGAGTATCAATAAGTCAGAATGGCTTGAATGCAATAGCTGCCCATTGTGCAAGAAAACATCGTCTGTGATACAGTTCGGAGTAATCAATGATGCTGCTTATAGCTTTGGTCATGGAACCGTGCCGATTCCTGCTGGTGGCATTCCGATGGGACGGTGTAATGAATGCCATATTCAGTTTAAAATGCGTCTGCCATCTCCTGACTATTTGAGCGCGATGTTTATTAATGAGGCGGGCAATGTCTGGGATGTCGAATACAATTATCGACGTGAAATTGATGAAATAATGCGTTATATTGCAGCTCCCTTTGATTTACTCGATGTAGGGCCTTCCAATGGTGATTTACTCAAGAATATTGCTTTGCTAACAAAACGTCGTTCGGGACTGGATATTGTCAAACACCCAAAAGTAGGAACGCATATTAAAGGTGAATTTATTCGAGGGCTCCTGGATAGTAAAAAACTTTCCTGGAGCGGTGTCCCCTATGATGTAATCACCGTTTTCGATGTCTTTGAACACTTTTATCACCCGGACTATGCCATGGCTAACCTTGCTAAACTGATTAAACAAGGAGGCTATGTGTTGATTGAGACAGGTGATTGTGATAGTCCTTGGGTGAAGAAATATGGCATTGAATTATGGTGGTATGCGCGCTTGTTTGAACACCATATGTTCTGGTCAGAAGAAGCTTTACGAAAAGTAGCAAAAAAATATGGCTTTTCAGTTGTTTTTTTCAAGCGAAAACGTCATAAACGATGGCATTACGAAAAGGCATCTTTTGTAATTTCTTCGACCATACGTTCTGCATTATGGCGATTATCGCCATTGCTATTCAGAAAAATTCGCTATTACCAGGGAAAAAGTGAACGTCAACCGCGTTCGCCCTTTGTCGCAGACCACTTGTTTATGATCATGAAGAAAGATTAATTTATGGGCTTTATTCACGGCGAATCGGCTCCTGAACAAAACCGTTTTTTTCGATACAATGCAAAAGGGGTATCCCAGGAGGGACCAGGGAAGCTTCTTTCTGTCGTTCTTATCTTTGTGTTGATTATTACTTCATCTAATGCCTTTATGGAAAATTATCAGGATGAGATTTTGGCTGCCTCAACTGTTTTTGTTTTTTTATGGATTTTGCATTATCGCCGTAGCATTTCTCTTTTTTTTATTGCATACATCGCCTTTTTTGCT
This sequence comes from Mariprofundaceae bacterium, assembly GCA_027075825.1. Lineage (GTDB taxonomy): Bacteria > Pseudomonadota > Zetaproteobacteria > Mariprofundales > Mariprofundaceae > AB-137-C09. The sequence goes on from JALSZZ010000082.1 coordinate 14,857, forward strand.
ATCTGGATCATTTATCAGAGCTGGGCCTGGAACACATTGAACATCAATACCATTATCGGCTTTTTTTGCCGTATATTTGTAGGCTTTGGCGTGATGCTTTTGCTGGGACGGCGCTTTTTTCCGGTGTTTGTTGATGTTGTTTATGTGCTGGCATGTATCAGTCTTCCTTTTTATGTTATTGGCTTGCTGTTCCCTTCGGTATTGGCAGTTCTTCAGGGTATTCTTCAATCTGCACCTGATCTCTTTATTATCGATAATGGGAAGTATAGCGGATGGTTACGGGCAAACTTTCTTGTTTATACATTTAGTATGGAACGATTATCTCAGAATCATGGTTTTATGTGGGAACCCACTGCCTTTGCCGCCGTTTTATTGTTGGCTATTATGATTCATTTAACCATTTATGACATGAAACCGGATAAAAAAGTCTGGTGGATGGGAGTGGCATTTCTCACCACACTATCAACCACAGGAGTAATCGCTTGCGCCGTGGTGGTGCTTTACTGGATGCTGCACGCACATCTTAGAACCAGAGTTTTTATTTTCATGATTTTACTTCCTTTGGTGCTATTTGTTGGATCGCTTGATTTTGTATCGGGAAAAATCATTCGGGAATTTAACAGAGGAAGCGATATATCCCAGGTGAATACTGAACTTACCACCATGGGAAACAGTCGTCTGTCGAGTTTTATTTGGGATATGAAAGATTTTTTTGAAAAACCGATATTGGGTATCGGTATTTACGAAGAAACCCGTTACCTCGGCTTCCAGAAACTCAAGAGCGTTAACGGTGTGTCGGACACACTGGTTCGGTTTGGAATCATCGGAACGCTAGTGATTGCGTTGTGTTACCTCTTCTCATTTCGCAAGCTAACATCGGAGCACCAAACATCAGGAAGCTGGTTGTTTTTATTGTTGTTGCTTCTGTTCTCATGGTCAGAAAGATTAACCCAGCTTACATTATTCCTTTCGTTCCAGTTTTATGCTATAATCACATGGCAGAACGAACCAG
>JALSZZ010000083.1 GCA_027075825.1 Mariprofundaceae bacterium
GGGATTGCTGATGACAAATACGCGGATATTTGATGCTGCGCAACTGGTGGATGAACGCATCACATTTCTGGGCAGAACCTATGGTATGCTGGCGCTTTGCATCATCAGTGCCACCGTTGGTGCCTGGCTGTCCATGGGCCTGCCGTTTGCCTACGAACATCCCTGGATCATGCTGGGCCTGATGATTGGCGGTATTCTGCTGGTGCAGGCCGTGCGCCATAAGCCGGGTATCAATGTGATTGCCTTGCTGGGCTTTGGCGCTCTGAGCGGGCTGGCTGTTGCGCCGCTGGTTGGTATGGTTGCGGAACGCTCCGCTTCACTCGTTGTCCAGGCATTTCTGACGACTGCTGTAACATTTGGCAGTCTGACCGCTTATGTCTTTATTTCCCGCAAGGATTTTTCTTTTCTCAGGGGGTTTGTCTGGGTCGGTCTGGTGTCGGTGATTGTGCTGGGGCTGGGTAACGTCTTCATCTTTGAATCGCCCATGCTGCATCTGGTGATCAGTGGCATGAGCGTGTTGCTGTTTTCAGCGTTTATTTTGTTTGATACATCCGGCATTCTTCGCGATTATCCCAATGAAGAATATATTGCTGCGGCACTGACCCTTTATCTGGATGTTTTCCTGTTGTTTGAAAACCTGCTGAGCCTGTTTGGCATGCTTGGTGACGATTAAGCGGTATCCTGACGGCTGATTTCTCTTTTACAGCTTCCTTTCCCTTTACCTGTCCGTTCAATGCCGCAAGGCCTGAACGGACATTGATTTCACGAGGTCTCTATGTGTGGTATTGTCGGAGCAGTGGCGCGTCGCCCTGTCGCTTCCATTTTGCTGGAAGGCTTAAGTCGTCTGGAATATCGTGGTTACGATTCAGCAGGCATTTCCTGCATCAGCGAAACAGGCGAATTACAACGCACCCGTGCCATGGGCAAGCTGATTAATCTTCGCCAGCGTCTGGAAACGCTGCCCTGCGATGGCAACACGGGGATCGGTCATACCCGCTGGGCCACACATGGCATCCCGGCGGAGCATAATGCCCACCCGCACCAGTGTGCTGACTTCGCGCTGGTGCATAATGGCATTATCGAAAACCATGATGTGTTGCGTCAACAACAACAATCACACGATTTCGAATCGGAAACAGACTCGGAAGTCATTGCCCATTTGCTATGCGACGAGAGTCGGCGCGGTGGCGATCTGCTGAGCATTGTTCAGCGCAGCATCCGCCAGTTGCATGGCTCTTATGCGCTGGCCGTCATTCATGCAGGCACACCGGATACCATGGTTGTCGCCCGTCAGGGCAGTCCGCTGGTGATCGGCGTGGGCATTGATGAACATTTTATTGCTTCGGACGTGCTGGCTCTGCTGCCAGTAACCAACCGCTTTATTTACCTTGAAGACGGCGATGTTGCCGAGCTTCATCACGATTGTGTGCGTATTTTCGATGCGCAGGGTGAAGGTGTCGAACGCCTGCTCACAGAATCACAACTCAACCCCGAAACCATTGGCAAAGGCGAATACCGCCATTTCATGCTCAAGGAAATCTATGAACAACCCAAAGTGATTGCCGACACCTGCGAAGGCAGGCTGATGCATGACAGAGTCATGGATGAAATCCTCGGGCCACAGGCATCAGGCTTGCTGGATCAGGTAAAAGCCATCCATATTGCCGCCTGTGGCACCAGCTACCATGCCGGACTGACGGCGCGCTACTGGTTTGAGGAACTGGGCGGCGTGCCCTGCCGGGTGGAAATTGCCAGTGAATTGCGTTACCGGCATCCGGTGGTGCCCGAAGGCACCATGCTGGTGGTGATTTCACAGTCCGGTGAAACAGCCGATACCCTGGCGGTATTGCGTAACGCCAGCAGCATGGGCTATTGCGCGACGCTTGCCGTGTGCAATGTACCGGAAAGCTCCATGGTGCGTGATGCCGATTGCGCCCTGATGACCAGAGCCGGGCCGGAAGTTGGTGTCGCCTCAACCAAGGCGTTTACCACCCAGCTGGTTGCCCTGATGCTGCTGGTTATTGTGGTGGGCCGACGCTTTCAGCTTGCCGCCACAAAAGAGCACGATCTGGTGGAACAACTGCGCCATCTGCCGGCCAAGATCGAAACAGCACTGGCCCATGATCATGACATCATGGAAATGGCCAATGCCCTGGTGGATAAACAACACGCGCTCTTTCTCGGACGTGGCACGGGCTACCCGGTGGCCATGGAAGGGGCGCTCAAGCTTAAGGAAATCTCCTATATCCATGCTGAGGCCTATGCTGCCGGCGAACTGAAACACGGCCCGCTGGCCCTGGTCGATGAAGCCATGCCGGTGGTGGCCGTCATGCCGGATGATGCCCTGCTGGAGAAAATTCGCTCCAATCTGGCCGAGGTGAAGGCGCGTGGTGGCCGTTTGTTCGTATTTAGCAATCATCAGCAGATGGAACAGGACGAGCAGGTAACCATGATTGATATTGGCGTGCAACCGCGTGATCTGGCTCCCGTGGTGTTCACCATTCCCCTGCAGTTGCTTGCCTACCATGTTGCCGTCCTGCGGGGCACTGATGTTGATCAACCCAGAAACCTGGCGAAATCAGTAACTGTCGAGTAAGCGTGACGGATCGCCTCTTTGCCCGTTTTATTGGCCGCCATGATGGTCATGGCGAGGAGGGCATAGCAGCGCGTTCGGGACGCTGGCTGATGCAGCAAGTGATGCAGGGAGACAGTTGCCTTAACATCACTGCCTGCGCTGGCAGGCACTGGTGGGGCGATGAACAGGCGCCGTCTGCACCGGCTGCTGATTCCTGGTGTTCAGCGCTGCTGGCCAGCCCTTGTGTGGCTGCTGCCGGTGAGTATGCGCCCATGATTCTTGATGGCGACAGGCTGTATCTGCGACGCGATGAGCAGGCAGAAGCCATGGTGGCCAGCCACCTGCTGGCGCGACTGGCACAGCCTGTCGCCCACACGCCTGATCCGGCATTACTGGCAGCCCTGTTTGACGGGCAACTGGCAGGTGAGCAATGCCAGGCGGTGGCAAATGCCGCCAGTCAGCGTTTTGCGGTGATTTGTGGCGGGCCAGGCACGGGCAAGACGACTTCACTGATCCGTCTGCTATTGTATCTGCTGGCTGCTGATGAAGGGATGCGCATTCATCTTGCGGCTCCCACCGGCAAAGCTGCGGCGCGTATGCTGCAAGCCTTGCGTACCGCAGCGCAACATCTTCAGGGGCATCAGCGATTGCGTGCCCGTTTACCCGATCAGGCGACGACCCTGCATCGCCTGCTGGCTTATGATGGTCGCCGGTTTCGCCTGAATGAGCGCCAGCCGCTGACCACAGATTGCCTGGTGGTGGATGAGGCATCGATGATTGATCTGGCCATGATGCAGCAATTACTGCGTGCCCTGCCACAACAGGCGCGACTGATTCTGCTGGGTGATCATCATCAGCTACCTTCGGTTGAAGCAGGTAATGTACTGGCAGATATTGCTGGCGCGCACCACCGCAGCCAGCATGGCGATATGCCTGATATTGCCAGAGCCACGGCTTTTTTGCATACGCCATACCGTTTTGCGGCTGACAGCGGTATTGCCCGGCTGGCTGAAGCTGTGCGTCAGGGTCATGCCACAGCCGCGACAGATGTGTGCCGTCAGGCTGAACATGATGTTGTCTGGAAGCAGCAGATGCAGGATCCGGAAGATCTGCTTCAGCAAGTGGCTGATGCCTTTGCCTGCTGCTATACAGCGGATGCACCAGCGGCAGTGCTGGCTGCCCTGGAGCAACTGCGCCTGCTGACACCGCTACACGATGGACGCTGGGGAACACGCTGGCTGAACAGGCAGATCGCCGCGAGATTACAACAACGCAAGCGCATCCATGCAACAGGCCACGGACGTTTTATCATGATTACCCGTAATCATCCGGGTCTGGATGTGTACAATGGCGATACTGGCCTGTTATGGCAGGAAGGGGAGATATGTGATGCCTGTTTTGCCAATGAAGATGGCAGCATACGGCGAATTCCCCGGCAGTTGCTGCCGGAGTGGGTCGATGCCTGGGCCATGACGGTACACAAGGCGCAAGGCTCGGAGTACGATACGGTA
>JALSZZ010000084.1 GCA_027075825.1 Mariprofundaceae bacterium
GTCAGCGCTTTTTGCCCACCGGCCCGCTGGCCGTGCTGCCCATGCAGGGGCGGCTGGCCTCGATCGTCTGGAGTGCGGAACAGCCGCTGGCGGATGAACTGATGGCCATGGATGATGCAGCCTTTGCCCATGCGCTGTATCGCACGTTCGGTCCGGTATTTGGCAATATTGAGGCCGTTGGCGAGCGTGCCGCCTTCCCTCTGCGGGCGCAACTGGCCAGACACCTGGTGCGTCCGCGTCTGGCGCTGATCGGCGATGCCGCGCATTGCATTCACCCGCTGGCCGGACTGGGCGTTAATCTTGGCTTGCGTGATGCCATGGTGCTGGCGCAGGAAATCAGCGATGCCCGGCGCTTTGGCGAAGACTGGGGCAGCATGGATGTGCTGATGGCTTACCCGCGCCTGCGTTTGCCGGATGTACTCAGCGTCATGGCCGCCATGGAGGGCTTTCACCGTTTATTTACCGCTGAATATGCCGGACTTCCCTGGCTGCGTGGCATGGGCATGCGCATGGTCGGCAATGCGGGCATCATCAAGCAGATGCTGATGCAACAATCCACTGGCGTCAGCCTGCCCGTGCCTGCACATATTCGCTGAAGAGGCAGCCATGAGTCATCCCTTATGGGCGAATTTTTTTCGTCACCAGCACGACTGGATTCACCGCTGCTGCCGTCTTTGCGAGAACAACCCGCTGTTTCGGGGCATCCCCAGACGCGCCATCCGCTGGCTGGTATCGCGCATGCATGTACGCCATTTCGATGCGGGTGAAACGGTGTTCCGTATGGGCGATCCCGGTGCCGGTGCGCTGCTGCTGCTCTCTGGCAGCGTTAACATCATCATCAACGGCGCTTGCGTGGCAAGCCTGCATGAAGGCGACTTGTTTGGCGAGGTCGCGCTGGCCAATGATTTGCCGCGCACGGCTGATGCTGTGACGGCCAGCCCTTGCGAAATGGTGTTTTTCCTGCGCTCTGATCTTCAGGAATGGATTGATACCAGCCCGCGTCAGGCCTCTGTGCTGCTGGTCAATTTATCTGATATTCTTGCCCGGCGACTGATGCAGGCCAATGTGCGTTATGAACAGGAAGTGATACCTCAGGAAAACAGCGACTGATGCTTATGCGTCTTGTGCAGCAACCGACAGTGCTGGCCTTGTTGCTGTTTGTCGTCGGCATGCTGGCGGTGGCCACAGCGCTGATCATCAGCGGGCCGATGCTCATGGCGCTGGCCGTTTCCTCCATGTGTTATGCGGCGCTTCGACCTACTGCTGATGCCCTGGTTCGCCGGGGACTGAGCGATAATGTCGCAGTGGGCCTGACCATGTTGTTGATGATGCTGATGTTGTTGATCGTGTTTTTGTTGCTGCTGCCCATGCTGGCCACGCAGATGGCCTCACTTTCCGCCCGCATGGGGCATCTTGATGAGCAATTGGTTCACATGCTTCATCAGCTTGCTGATCTGGTGGCGCAGTACACGGGCTTTCACCTGGATACGGCAAGCATTGCCAGCAATATTCTGGCCAGCCTCAGTGAACAGGCGGCAAAACTGGGCGAAAAGCTGACCGGGTGGTTTCACCATGTGGCTTTTTCGCTGGTGCTGATTCCGCTGCTGGTGTTCTTTTTGCTGCGTGATTATCATCAGTTGCGTAATGAGGCCATGCAGTTATTGCCTAACCGTTATTTTGAACTTGGCTGGCTGGTCTATAACCGGGTTGCAGCGCAATTGCAAAGCTATGTGCGTGGCTTGTCGATTCAGGGCATGGCCATGATGATGATGTGTACGCTGGGTTTTTATCTGGTCGGCATTGATTTTGCGCCGATGCTTGGCGTGGCAACGGCCTTGCTTAATCTGATTCCTTTTTTTGGTATTTCACTGGCCAAGATTCCGCCCTTGCTGGTGGTCATGCTGTCGGATGATCCCGATTTTATCACTGCGGCCATGGCGCTTGGTGTTGTTTTCTTCGCTCAGACGGTGGATGCCATGTTGCTGGTACCGCGTGTGGTGGCCCGATCAGCCGATCTTCATCCGCTGACAGTCATGATTGGCGTGGCGCTGGCCGGGTATTACTTCGGTTTTTTCGGCATGATTCTGGTGATTCCGGTCATGTTTTCCATGAAAGTGGTATTTGGTGAATTGCGCAAGGGGCTGCATCAGCTACACCGGCATGCCGGATAAGCATGGCTGACGGCTCAGGGCAACAGCAATGGATGATACAGGGTACAGCCTCAGGCGTTGGTAAATCGGTGATCGTCGCCGGGCTATGCCGCTTGCTGAAACGACGTGGCTTTCGCGTCGCCCCCTTCAAGCCCCAGAATATGAGCAATAATGCCGCTGTCACCTGTGACGGCGGAGAAATTGGTCGCGCTCAGGCTTTGCAGGCGCTGGCTTGTGGCCTTGAGCCGGTTGTGGATATGAACCCGGTACTGATCAAGCCGGAAGCCGACCATACGGCTCAGCTGATTGTGCGCGGCAAGGCCGTGGGACGCTTGCAGGCGGCGCGTTTTCGTGAAGACCGCCTGGCGCTTCTGAAGACAGTGCTTGAAAGTTTTGAGCGACTGCGGCAAGACTACGATATGGTTATTGTCGAAGGTGCTGGTTCGCCAGCCGAACCCAATCTTCGCCGGGGTGATATTGCCAATATGGGTTTTGCCGAAGCGGCGGATATTCCTGTGTGGTTGCTGGGGGATATTCATCGCGGTGGCGTGTTTGCGGCGATGAGTGGCACGCTTGATGTGCTGTCCGCCAGCGAACGCGCCAGGGTGCAGCAACTCATCATCAACCGTTTTCGCGGTTCGCGGCCATTGCTGGATGATGCCATTAACTGGTTGCAGCAACGCAGCGGTATTCCTGTGGCGGGCGTGATTCCCTGGCTGACACTGGATTTGCCCGAAGAAGATGCGCCGGCTGCGCATACAGCAGATCACGATGGCTTGTTTCGTATTGCCGTCATCGCCTTTCCGCGTATGTCCAATCATGATGACATTGATCCGCTGGCTGCTGAGGCAGGCATTACCCTGTATTTTGCCCGCACGGCGGCGGCTTTGCGCGGCGCTGATCTGATTATTCTTCCCGGCTCCAAACATGTGCGCAGTGATCTGCAATGGCTGCGTCAGCAGGGCATGGATACCATGTTGCTGCGTCATCTGCGTTTTGGCGGCCATGTGCTTGGTCTTTGTGGCGGCATGCAGATGCTCGGCCAGCGCCTTGACGATCCGGGCGTTGAAGGCGAAAACATGGATGGCATGGGCTTATTGCCATTACGCACCCACATGCAGGCAGAGAAGGTGCTGCGCCGCATCAGCGCGCCTGCCAGATACCCGCCACCGGGCGGCTTTACTGTCACTGGTTATGAAATCCATCATGGTGTTTCGAATACGGATGACAGCCTGTTTCCGTTTGCCTGCCGCGATGCCAGCGGTCAGGTGTGGGGCAGTTATGTGCATGGTTTGTTTGAACAGGGCGCTTTCCGCCGTGCCTGGCTGGCCAGCATCGGCTTTGCCCACAGTGATGGCACGAATCAGCAACAGCGCACGCTGGCCTCGCTGGATCGCCTGGCAGATACGCTGGAACAGGAACTTCATCCTGATGTGTTGCCATCGGGTTCGGTCTGACGGCGGCGCGGACTGAAATATTGATTTGCCCCGGGCGCTTATCCGAAAGCAGCAACTGCAGCAGGTCTTTCTATTCTTCGACAGACTCCTAGTCTTGCCCTCCCCCGGGCAAGCTGCTTCAACATTGTTCGGAGAGACGGGAGAGAATACATGCAGTTTCTGTTCACCATGATGGCAGTGCTATTGCTGGCCGGATGCTCAGGGAATGAGTCTACCACACCACCATCAACACCAGCGGCGGCAACAACGACCAGTACGACGACGGATGAGCCGGCCCGGGGCGACAGACTGGTCAGCGCCAGCATTGGTGATGCCAGCAATCTGATCCCCATGATTGCCGGCGATGCTGCCAGTCACGATGTTGCCGGGCAGCTTTACCTTTCTCTGCTCAGATATGACGAAAACCTCAAACTGGAAGGCCAGCTTGCCCGTGACTGGACAGTCAGTGATGATC
>JALSZZ010000085.1 GCA_027075825.1 Mariprofundaceae bacterium
TGGCCAGTATTCGCGACGAAGATTTTCTTGAGTTGCATGTCAAACAATTACCTGATGGACGCATGAGTCGCTGGTTGTGTCAGGATGTGAAAACCGGGGATACATTAAGCTTTCAGGGACCAACCGGTGATTGTTTCTATGTGCCGGATGATCTGGAGCAGACGCTGGTGTTAGCAGGCACGGGCACTGGTCTTGCGCCGCTGTATGGTATTGCCAGAGATGCCTTAAAGGCTGGTCACCAGGGCGATATTCATGTATTTCATGCCAGTCTGGCCACTGCCGGGCTGTATTATATGGATGAAATGCGGCAACTGGCAGCTACGCATGAACAGCTTCATTACTACCCCTGCGTGCTGCATGGTGATGCGCCTGAAGGTGGTTTGCAGGGCGCGATTGATGCGCTGCTGGTTGATACCATCCAGAGCTTTGCCGGTATGCGCGTGTATCTTTGCGGCGATCCGCCCATAGTCAAAAGCATGCGTGAGCGCGCCTTTATGGCTGGCGCGCATATGCAACGCATTTACGCGGATGCGTTTGTGGCCTCATCCTGATTCGTGTTGACGGAGGGAAGCCGGGATCAGTTGCGCAGCAGCAAGAGCCAGCGTACCAACTGACGCATGCGGGGTGAAAACAGCGTGTCGCTGTAAAAACTGCCAGCGACGCGCTTGTTGACTTCGCCCAGGGTAGGGTAGGGGGCAATGCCTGCCGCCATGTGTTTGATGGAAAGCTTTTGCTCAATGGCCAGCACCCAGGGCTGAATGAGCTCACCGGCATGCAGGCCGACAATGGTGGCCCCGAGAATGCGCCCGTTGGAACGAACCACCACCTTGACCAGGCCTTCTGTACGGCGCTCTGCCTGCGCTCTGTCGTTTTCCTGCCAGCGCCAGCGTAATACCTTGTGAGGAATGCGCTGTTGCTCAGCCTGACCTGCCTGCATGCCGACCTGTGCCAGTTCCGGGTCGGTATAGCTTACCCAGGGAACGGCATGATAATGCGCTTTTGCTGGCAGGCCGAACAGTATATTGCGCAGGGCAATACCAGCCTGATAAGCCGCCATATGGGTGAACTGCCAGCTGCCGGTGACATCACCAATGGCAAAAATGCGCCGGTTGCTGCTGCGCATCCGCTGATCGACGCGAATGCCACGCTCACTATAATTCACACCTGCCTGTTCCAGATTCAGCCCGCGCACATTGGCGCGGCGACCCGTGGCGATGAGTACATGTGAGCCATGCAGGCAAACATCTTCGTCCTGCTGGCGGCAATGAACATCAATGCCACCATCGGCAGCAGGGGCAAGGCGCAAATCGCGCCCGCCCTCAATAAAGTCAACGCCTTCATGACGCATGCGCTCAATGACAATGGCAGCGCATTCCGGGTCGTCCTTACTCAGCAGGCGGGCTGCCTCCAGCACGCTGACCCTGGCACCAAGGCGACGCATGGCCTGCGCCATTTCCATGCCAATCGGGCCGCCACCAATCACCATCAGGTGTTCAATGTGCTGCTGTACGTCAAACAGATTTTCATTGGTCAGGAAGTTCACGCGATCCAGCCCGGGAATGGGCGGGACGAATGGTGATGAGCCTGTGGCGATCACAAAATAACGGGCTTTGACGCGTACATCACCGGCCTGTACATGCTGGCGATCGATAAACGAGGCAGCGGCCCGAATCACATGGACACCCAGGGATTCAAAGCGTTCATGGGAATCATTGGGGGCAATGGCAGCCATGACCTCATGCACATGCTGATGAACCTTTTGCATATCCACGTCAGGTGCCGCGCTGCTAATGCCAAAAGCAGATGCTTCGCGCATGGATTGCGCTTTTTCGGCGGCGGCCAGCAAGGCTTTGGAGGGAACACAGCCGGTATTCAGGCAATCACCGCCCATGGCGGATTTTTCGATCAGGACAACCCTGGCACCCATCTGCGAGGCACCGGCAGCCAGTGTCAGGCCGCCGGAGCCCGCGCCAATAATGCAAATATCACAAGTGACAAGCTCATGCATGATTCTTTCCCTTTTGATCCCTTTGATGTATCACTTGCAATATGCAGGCACTTATTTCTTTGCGGCGTGTTCAGCAATAAAGCTTTGCTGAACGTCTTCGACATAAGCAACAAGCGCTGCCAGTTCCTTTGAGTTCCAGAGTAGCGGTTTGCTCTCCATGGGGACGACCATGCATAACTGCACCATTTCATCGAGATGAATACTGTTAAGGCCAAAACGGGATTTCGCCATGCTTACGCGATGCGGATAAGGCTGAAGAAAAGTGGATTTGAACAAACCGTGATCTGCATGGCAGGTGGCACAGGAACCGCCATTGGTGGAAAGCGATGCGTCATGAAACAGCTTTTTGCCCATGGCGGCCAGTGCCTTGTGATTACCCTTCATCGGTGTGTAGCTGACAGGGCGGGTAATGGCTTTAACAGCGCAAGGGTTCATGTTAGCAGCACAAGGGTTGGCAGCACAGGGGTTGGCAGCACAGGGGTTGGCAGCACAGGGGTTAGCAGCACAGGGGTTGGCAGCACAGGGGTTGGCAGCACAGGGGTTGGCAGCACAGGGGTTGGCAGCACAGGGGTTGGCAGCGCAGGGGTTGGCAGCGCAGGGGTTATTTCCCGAGGCAAAGGCGATGTTGGCGGTGAAGCTCAGGGCGAATGCTGACAGAAGCAGCATGCTGCGTAATGCGCTTGTTACAAGAAGTCTCATGGTTCTCTCCAGTCGTTGTGATGATCATCCATGCTGATGATTGCCGAGTTGGTCGGGGCTGACTGCAAGATCTTACAACTGTATTCTTTCCCGATACTGCATGGCAAGTGTTGCCAGCATATCCTGCCAGGTGGCTGGCTGGTAGCCGGTGGCCCGCCGGAAACGGGAACTATCCAGACTTCGGTCACAGCAGAAACTGTCGTCAGGCTCGATGATCACGTCCCGACGTTCCAGGAATTCGGATAACATCATCAGTAATTCGTATTTGCTGATGGGCGTGCTGGCAACATGGTACAAGCCGTCAAGCCGGGGGTGTCGTGTCAGTAGCATTTCGATAATATGCGCCATCTCAATGGTGGTAAAACCAGAATAAATGGCTTTTGTGAAACCGTGAATACGTCCTTTTTGCGCCAGAAACCACTCAATCAGGCTTTGTTTCCGTGCTAATTCCAGGCCAATGATGGAAGTGCGCAGGGTGATGGCACCTTCGTCATGAATTTCGCCAAGCAGCTTGCTCCGTCCATACAGATCGCGGGCATCTTCCAGGCTTTCTTCGGTGTACATTCCCTGATGGCCGGAAAATACGCAATCCGTACTCATATGCACCAGTCGCGCCTTGTATTGCTGGCACAGGGCGTGCAGACGATGGGGAAACAGGGCATTGATTTCGATACTGGGGATAGCCTCATGTGACGTGCTGCGCTGCTTGATAATGCCAATCGCGTTGATGACGGCATCCGGTTGCGCGTGCTGCAAAACACGCTCAATGCTTTGTGTATCATGGGCATCAATCGCATCAAAACTGTTGTTCTTATTGAAAAGAGCGTAATCAACATAAGTGTTGAGTGGCCGGTGCAATGTCACCCACACCTCGTGTCGTTGTTGCCAGGACTTCAGTAACTGGTGGCCAAGCATGCCATCGCCACCCAATATCAGTATCCGCATTATTGGCTTCTCCCTGCCTGTCATATCAGGCAAACGTAACGGGCGAATATGTACAGGCAAGTGTCCATTAACACACTGTAATGTTTTTTTCACCCGGAAATCAGCAAGAGGCTGTATCATTCGCCACATCCGGTGCGGTTTTTCCTCCCCTCCCTCCTTTTCCTCACTGGGTTGTCAGAGGCTCCCTTTCACGGGAGCCTCTCTGTTTTTATCCTTTCATTTTGCGAACATATTTTCTTTTTTATTTCAGGGCTGGCCATCTCGTCCGAGTGCATGTTTTGCGCATGTTATGTGATTACACAGCCTGATGCTCGATTTTTGGCAGTTTTCTGCTACGCTTCGCCCGCACTGAGCGGATTCGGTGGCCGATGGGGGGAATTAGTCCCCCTTTTTCCGGGT
>JALSZZ010000086.1 GCA_027075825.1 Mariprofundaceae bacterium
CGGTGCGCGATTCCGATGCCGATGCCGCCTGTTACTGGCTGGCGCGCATGCTGGAAGCAGGTGATGAACCGCGCTATCTGGCACGACGACTGATTCGCATGGCCAGCGAAGATGTCGGACTGGCCGACCCGAAGGCGCTGGAGATATGTATGGCAGCAGCACAAATGTTTGAAATGCTGGGTTCGCCTGAAGGCGAGCAGGGGCTGTTTGAGGCGGCGGTCTATCTGGCGCTGGCCCCCAAAAGCAATGCCCTCTACATGGCTGAGAAGGCAGCGCGGAAACTGGCGCGTGAAACGGCCAGTCTGGGGGTTCCCCTGCATTTGCGCAATGCGCCGACAAAGCTGATGAAATCGCTGGGCCATGGCCGGGATTATCAATACGCCCATGATGCACCGGATGGTATTGTCAATCAACACCACTTTCCCGAAGAAATGGGCAGGCCCGCTCCCCTGTATCAGCCGGTTGAGCGCGGTTTTGAACGCACCATGAAACAGCGTCTGGCATGGATTGCCGAGCGCAGGAGGATGCGATGAAGTGGCAGCTTCTGGCGGTGGCAACAGGCGGTGCCTGTGGTGCCATGTGTCGCTGGTTGATGGCCTCGGCGATTCAGCGGCTGGCTGGCAGCGGTTTTCCCTGGGGAACATTTGCCGTTAATGCTATCGGCAGTCTGTTGCTGGGCTTTTTGTTTATCTGGCTGATCGAGCGCAGTACAGCGGGGGAATTGTTGCGCATGGCGATCACGGTTGGCTTTCTTGGCGCCTTTACCACGTTTTCCACATTCTCTGTCGAATCCATCCGGTTGCTTGAAGAAGGAGCCTTTGGCATGGCTCTGGGCTACATTCTTGGTCAGTTGCTGCTGTGCCTGACACTGGCCTGGCTGGGGGCGCAACTGGCGCGCTCGTGGTAAGAGGACTGGACATCGACACAAGTTTGGTGTTCAATTCCCGGCGTTTTTCATCAGAACGTTTTCTCTGGTGACATAAAATGGGAGGAACCACAATGCATAGCATGACACTCAAACGTGCCTTCGTTGCAATCGCGGTAGTGCTTGGCCTTGGGCTGAGCGGCTGTAGCACGACAAAACATGAGTCAACATCGCAGCCTGCGAAACCAGCGCCTGTTACCAAGCCAGCCACGCCGGCAACAGCGCCACAGACTACTGCGCCAACACTGGCACCCAAGCCGACATCCAATTCTGTTTACTTTGCCTATGATCGCTCGGATATTGATTCCGCTGCGACCACCGTACTGGATGGTTATGTGAACTGGCTGAAAGATCATGGCGGTGTTTCCGTCACTGTCGAAGGCAATTGTGATGAGCGTGGCAGCCGTGAATACAATCTGGCACTGGGTCAGGCGCGTGCCGACCGGGTGAAAGACTATCTGGTCAGCCATGGTGTGGCAGCATCACGCATCGACACTGTCTCATTCGGCGAAGAACGCCCTGCCTGCACCGAATCCGGTGAAACCTGCTGGGCTCAGAACCGGCGTGCGGATATCGTCGCCCGCTGATCTTCCGTCTTCGGGAATGCAACGGTCACTGTCTCTGGCAGTGGCCGTTTCTGTTCTTATGGCGGGAGGTTGCGCAAACCACGAGAAGGATTCCATCAACTGGGATCAGGATCGCCAGCAGGTGCTTGATCAGCTAAGGCAAACAACGCAAAGCAACCAACAACTGGAAAGTGAGCTGGCGCAGCTTGATCAGCGGATCATTGCCTTGCAGCAGGCGGTTGAACAGCAAAATATCAGCCTGCAACACATTCACCAGCAACAACAACTGCAACAGCAGGCGATACTGGCGCTGGCTGGTCAGCATAATGAATTGCTGGCAAGGATGCCTGTTGCGCCATCGCATCGCGGGCAACAGAAAAAACACACTGCCAAACGCCGCCAGACAATCACCCCGGCGGTCGCCGCACAAAGGCCTGTTACAGATGATAGCAGCGAGTCCGCATCTCGTTCACCGCAAGACAAAGAACTGGAAAAAAACCTTTATTCTACCGCCTATCTGGCCTACAAAAGCGCCCGCTATGACGAGGCAGTGCGCGCTTTCCGTCAGCAGTTAAACGATTTCCCCGATGGTGAATACAGCGCTTCAGGGCTTTACTGGCTGGCAGAAAGCCTGCTGGCCCAGAAGCACTACAGGGAATCGCTGTCGATGTTTCAGCGGTATATTGAAAAAACGCCGGAAGGCGGCAAACTGGCATCGGCCATGCTCGGCAAGGCCAGAGCAGAGCGGGCCTTGCATGCCGCCAGCGCCCGCCAGACGCTCAAGCGCCTGATCAAACGTTTTCCGGCATCCCCGGCAGCAGAGCAGGCGCGGCAGCTGATGCAGCAACCATAGACGTTTCCTGTTCGTCATCCACAGCGAAGAATAGCAGGTGGAAAACGGCAATGGATACACACAGGCAGTACAAAGGAGAGGTGATGTTGTATATTCATGAGATTTACCAGAGCATTCAGGGGGAAAGCTCGCTGGCAGGTGTCCCCTGCACCTTTGTTCGCCTTGCCGGTTGCTCTTTGCGTTGCACCTATTGCGATACGCCACAGGCCTGGCGGCCAGATGCGGGCACGACCATGAGCGTGGACGAAGTGCTTGCCAAAGTGGCGGACTATGCACCGTCGCTGGTGCTGGTTACAGGCGGCGAACCGCTGGAGCAGGCGGAATGCATTGATTTACTCAAGGCGCTTGTGAGCCGCAAATACAATGTGCAACTGGAAACATCCGGCGCTTTTGATATTTCTGATGTGCCGCCTTCCGTGCAAAAAATACTCGATATCAAGGCCCCCTCCAGCGGCGAGCAACAGCGGCATTTATGGGGTAATCTTGCCCTGCTTCAGGAACATGACGAAATCAAGTTTGTGCTGCGTGATCGTGACGATTATGAATGGTGCAGGGAAAGAATTGAGGCTGACCTGCCCGATACCCCCGCAGAAATATTACTGTCGCCTGTCTGGGGTGAACTGGATCCTGCTGATCTTGTCGCCTGGATGCTGGAAGATCAGTTGCCGGTACGCCTGAATCTTCAGTTGCACAAAATCATCTGGGGGGCGAATGCCACCGGTGTCTGATACCACAGCTGTCGTACTGCTCTCCGGTGGTCTGGATTCCTCAACGGCACTGGCCTGGGCAATCCGGCAGCAGGGCTGGGCTTGTCATACGGTAGCCTTTGATTATGGCCAGCGGCATCGCGTGGAACTGGAGGCGGCGGCGCGTGTTTCCTCTGCCCTGGGTGCATGTTCGCACCGCGTGATCAGCGTGGATTTGCGCAGCATCGGCGGCTCGGCGCTGACCGATGATGTTGATGTGCCCATGGATGCCCATGATGATGCAGGCATTCCCGTGACCTATGTGCCAGCCAGAAACCTGATTTTTCTTTCACTGGCGGCGGCTCTGGCTGAGACGCTGACAGCTTCACGGCTGGTGATTGGTGCCAATATCCGTGATTACTCCGGTTACCCTGATTGTCGGCCTGAATTTTTGCAGGCCTTTGCCCGAACGGTGAACCTGGGGACAAAAGCGGGGCAAAGCCATGACCGGCAACTGAAAGTGGTCGCGCCACTGATTGATATGGATAAAGCCGGGATTATTCAGCTCGGTCTGAAACTGGGCGTTGATTATGCCCAGACGCGTTCCTGTTATGCGCCACAGGCAGATGGTCGCCCCTGTGGCCACTGTGATTCCTGCCATTACCGTCAGCAGGGCTTTGAGCAACTGGGCATGCGCGACCCCTGGCGCTAGTCCATGTTAAAGCATATCTCCGGCTGCTGTCTGCTGGCCCTGTTGCTATGGTCATGGCCGTCGTTCGGACTGGCCAGGACAACAGCAAGCGAAACCTTTGAGCGCCAACAATGGCAGCTTCCTGTTACCGGACAACAGCCCTCATCCGCCCTTGCCAAACTGGGGCACCAACTGTTTTTTGACCCCCGCCTGCTCGGTGGCAACCATCGTTCATGTGCCACCTGCCATCACCCGGGGTTTGCTTTTTCGCTCCCTGATGATTTCAGCAG
>JALSZZ010000087.1 GCA_027075825.1 Mariprofundaceae bacterium
CAGGTCTTTGGCATCCACGATATACCACTTCCGATCAATATCGCCGGGGCGAACAGTCCAGGTTTTCATTCTCCAAGCTCCACTTTGCGGTTGCTGCCGCACACATTAAACAGTGTAAGAATATGGCAAGATCATCCATAGTTCTTTGTCAGTTCCTGACGCACAACAAAGGGTATCAACGACCAGGCGGACGGATATTGCGCGTTAACCAGATACACCACGGTGACTTCAACAGCAAAACGCCTGCCCGCCACCATTCAGGGGCGACGCATCTTATGGCGCGAAAGACGGATGTCAACAAAGACGGAAAAAGGATATTTTGCCTGGTCACCATCAAGCTGCTAGTCTTGGCCGCAGCGAACGTGCAGGCGGAGGGGGTCTGCGGCTTTTCGGTGGCTTGCGTGCCTGTTAAACAAACAGACTGTGGGCGCTGTAAGCTGTTCGTAAATTTGAGTTGACTGCCGGATGTGAGCAGGTAGCTGACATTGTTTTCAATGTGTTGCGCCTTGTTCAGTGACGATGGTTTTGGAGTGAACATGATACCGCAAAGAACGTTGGAGCATTCCATTAAATGCAGTGGCATTGGCCTGCATTCCGGCAAGAAGATTCAATTGCATTTGCATCCGGCTGGCACCAACAGTGGCATCACTTTCATTCGTTCTGACCTTGGTGTGCGCATTCCGGCGCGTGCTGCCAATGTGTGTGATACCCGTTTATGTACGACGATCGGCAAGGATGGGGCGAGTATTTCCACTGTTGAACATTTGCTTTCCGCGCTGGCCGGACTTGGCATTGACAACGCAGATATTGAGGTCGATGGGCCGGAAGTTCCGGTGATGGACGGTTCGGCGGCACCTTTTGTTTTTCTGATTCAGTGCGCAGGTATTCGCACACAGGATCAGCCTAAAAAAATGTTGCGCATTCTCAGGCGGGTGGAAGTTTGCGAGGGTGACAAGCGCTGTGCCTTGTATCCTTCTTCCGGATTTCGCATTTCCTATCTGCTGGATTATGATCACCCATTGCTCCGCCGGCGTCATGTCAGCATTGATTTTTCACGGCAGGCATACACCCGGGAGATCAGTCGCGCCCGCACCTTTGGTTTTCTGCACGAAATTGAACAATTGCAAAAAGCAGGGCTGGCCCTTGGTGGTTCGCTGGATAATGCCATTGTTCTTGATAAATATCGTGTCGTGAACGAAGGTGGTCTGCGTTACGAAGATGAATGCGTGCGTCACAAAATTCTCGATACACTGGGTGACCTTTCACTGGCCGGGCTACCGATTGCCGGTGCTTTTGAAGGAGAGCGTACAGGGCATCACAGCAACCATCAACTGGTCAGCGCGCTGCTTGCTGATGAATCCGCCTGGGTTATCGAGGACGCTGTTATGCCTGCCGGAGAGCGGCAGGCAACAACGGAGGTGCCTCAGTCAGTCGGGCAACTGGTGTAACCACTTATTGGGTGAACCAGATAACAGGAGAAACCGGTGCCGTATTGATGGTGACGGACTCTCCATCTTAATTTCGTGGTGTTGACCACGACCATAGGCATACTAATGAATTCAATTGACGATTCTCGTGATAACAACGAGACGGATTTCTCCTCGCTGGGATTAGCTCCCGCTGTGTTGCAGGCTTTGCATGCACTGGGTTATGAGCAGCCCACACCCATTCAGCAACGGATTATACCCTCTGTTCTCGCTGGTCGGGATGTTCTCGGGCAGGCACAGACAGGTACGGGTAAGACAGCGGCATTTTCGCTGCCTATGCTGTCAAATATCGACTTAAGCAAAAAAGATGTGCAGGCGCTGATTCTGGCTCCCACACGCGAGCTGGCCATTCAGGTGGCAGAAGCCATCCACTCTTATGCTGCCAGCATGCCTGGCTTTCAGGTGTTGCCGATTTACGGTGGGCAGAACTATACGGCCCAGCTTCGTCCGCTGAAGCGCGGCGTGCATGTCGTGGTTGGTACGCCAGGACGTGTGATTGACCATATCAAACGCGGTACGCTAAAACTGGATGCACTGCGCATGCTGGTGCTTGATGAGGCGGACGAAATGTTGCGCATGGGCTTTGTTGATGATGTGGAATGGGTGCTGGAGCAAACACCGGCAGACCGTCAGGTTGCATTGTTCTCCGCCACTATGCCGAAGGATATCCGTCGCATTGCCCAGCGCCATCTTAAGGATCCTGATGAAGTATGTATTCAGGTTCGCACGACCACGGCAGAAACCATCCGGCAGCGCTACTGGGTTGGTCACGGTGGCCGCAAGCTGGATGTATTAACGCGCATTCTGGAGGCTGAGGATGACGTGGATGCCACGATTGTGTTTGTGCGTACCCGTAATGCCTGTAGTGATCTCGTTGAAAAACTGGATGCCCGTGGCTATGCCTGTGCCGCGCTTAACGGCGAAATGGCTCAGGCACAACGCGAACAGGTCGTGGAGCAACTGAAGAAGGGAAAACTGGATGTTGTGATTGCCACTGATGTCGCAGCCCGGGGACTGGATGTCGAGCGTATCAGTCATGTCGTCAACTATGATGTGCCGCACGATACAGAATCGTATGTGCATCGCATTGGCCGTACGGGGCGCGCTGGTCGCAAGGGTGATGCGATCCTGTTGCTGACACCGCGTGAGCGACGCATGCTCAATGCTATTGAGCGGGCTACGCGGCAAAAATTGGAAGTACTCGAGCTGGCAAGCACCGCCCAGGTGAATGACAAGCGTATTGAGCGTTTCAAAGCCAGGCTGGAAAGCACGCTGGAGCATAAGGATATTCCTTTTTTCTCCCGGCTGCTGGAAGAGTTTCATCAGCAAAGTGGCGCTGCGCCCATCGAAATCGCTGCCGCACTGGCTATCTTGCTGCAAGGCGATGAACCTTTGTTGCTGGATGAATCCGCGCCTGATCCATCGCGTTCATTTAACAGGGATGATGGCAGCAAGCGGCAACGCAAGCAGGGAGGGCGCAGGCAGGGTAATCTGCCCGTTGAATCAGGGATGGATCGTTATCGCCTGGCTGTTGGTCGCAAGCATGGGCTGCGTCCGGAACAGGTTGTCGGCATTATCGCCAAAAAAGCCAGAATCAGCGGCAGTCATATTGGTCGCATCGATATTCGTGAAGAATTCTCGACGGTTGATTTGCCCGAAGGTATGCCGCCCCATGTGTTTCACGCGCTGAAGAATGCCCGTGTTGCCGGGCATCCCCTGCTGATCAGTAAATTTGAGGGCGGTGGACACGCAGGCAGAAAACGTCGGCAGAGATCGTAGGGGTACGTTTGTAAGCAGACGAAGCCAGCAGTGACCATGGTGTGGTGTCAGGCCCATCGTGGTTTCACTGCGTTGGGATGTCAGTCAGGACGCTGTCGGGCTTTGGCGATAGTCGCGGGAAAAGTAGCGGGGTTGAGTCAGATGTGCGCCCTGCCTGCGGCGAATAGCAGTGCTATTTAACACAGCCAGGGCGAAGATTGGGTCAGTACCGGTTCTTCATAGTAGATTTGTCAGAATTCGACAGGCTCCCAGGCTATGTTACTTGCATTTTAATTGCCATGCTTTTCAACCTGAATTGCAATATTCAGCGTAGCCGATGTTGTGTAGCACGGCATGTGGGCTGCTTTCGGAAAACCATGGCTTGACAGTCCGGGGCAGAGCGACATAGTTCGCCGCCCTTCGCAGAGGACTCGGGTCAAATCGGGTCGCAGGCGAAGGTCTCGAAAGAGAGTGTTGACAAACACTTCGGCGGTCATAAAGTTCGCCGCCCTTCGCAGGGGATCCGGGTCAGATCGGGTTGCAGGCGAAGGCCTCGCAAGAGGGTGTTGACAAACACATTGGCGGCCATAAAGTTCGCCGCCCGCCGGACGAGGGTCAGGCGGCTGACCTCGGTCAGCTTGTTCTTTACAAGATAGTTTTTAACTGAGCTGTGAACGCACCGGGCTCCTGGGCATTGATCTGGTTGCTCGATACGTTTACAGCAGAAAATCATGGCGAAGTATTGTCACCTTGTGT
>JALSZZ010000088.1 GCA_027075825.1 Mariprofundaceae bacterium
TCAAGATCCGTCATTTTGATTACAGACATCAGATTACTCCTTTTTTAAACCTGTATCATACAGTAAAGTATGACATGCACTTGTCACTATGCGCATAAAACGCACACTGAGAAGTGAATCCCCCGGCAGGATGCCGCCGGGGGCTGCGGTGTGTTTTAATGATTGGCGACGTGACGCACGAAGCGCATCATGTTGCAGGTATAACCATATTCGTTGTCGTACCAGGCCACCAGCTTGACGAAAGTGCTGTCAATGGCGATGCCGGCAGTGGAATCGAAGATGGAAGAGAAGCCCACGCCACGGAAATCGGTCGAAACCACCTTTTCGTCGGTGAAGCCGAGGGTATCGCCGATGCCAGGCGCTTCGGAAGCTGCTTTTACAGCCGCCACAATATCGTCATACGATGTTTCTTTCTCCAGTTCCACCGTCAGGTCAACCACAGACACATCAGAAGTGGGCACGCGGAAGGCCATGCCGGTGAGCTTGCCATTCAGTGAAGGAATCACCTTGCCCACAGCCTTGGCGGCACCAGTAGAAGAAGGAATAATATTTTCCAGAATGCCACGGCCACCGCGCCAGTCTTTCAGGGAAGGGCCATCCACGGTTTTCTGAGTTGCCGTTGCCGCATGCACCGTCGTCATCAGGCCACGTTTGATGCCGAAGTTGTCATGAATCACTTTGGCCAGCGGTGCCAGGCAGTTGGTGGTGCAGGAAGCAGCAGAGCTAATGGCCTGACCCGCATATTCATCATGGTTTACGCCATAAACAAACATCGGGGTGTGATCCTTGGATGGCGCAGACTGCACCACCTTCCTGGCACCCGCCTCAATATGCTTCTGGCAACTTTCTTCAGTCAGGAAGAAACCCGTGCATTCCAGTACCACGTCAACGCCGATTTCATCCCACTTCAGATTGGCAGGGTCGCGCTCTGCGGTAACGCGGACAGTCTTGCCATCCACGACCAGGTTGCCATCAACCACGGAAACATCACCATCAAAGCGACCATGCACTGAATCATACTTCAGCATGTATGCCTGATACTCAGGATCCAGCAAATCGTTAATGCCGACCACTTCCATATCGGTGAACTCTTTGGCGATCGCGCGAAACGCCATGCGGCCAATACGGCCAAAGCCGTTAATACCTACCTTGATTGTCATGAAGATACTCCTTTATGCTTTTATATGTTTTCAGGCGCAGCCAGGGCAGACTGCGCCCGTAACTGATCAGCTAACAGCGTTCACCGCATCAATGACCGCCTCCGCAGTCATGCCAAATTCCCTGAACAGATCAGCCGCCGGTGCTGATTCGCCAAAGCGATCGATACCAACTACCTTGCCGTTCAGGCCAACATACTTGTACCAGAAACCGGTGACACCTGCTTCTACCGCCACGCGGGCCGTGACGGCTGCTGGCAATACGCTTTCCCTGTATTCGTCGGACTGCGCATCAAAGCGTTCCGTACAGGGCATGGAGACAACGCGAACCTTCTTGTCGCTGGCCGCCTGCGCTGCCAGTGCCAACTGAACTTCAGAACCCGTAGCGATCACAATCACATCCGGCGTGCCTTCGCAATCCGACAACACATAACCACCACGCTCAATATCCGCGATCTGCTGATCGGTATAATCGTTGCAAGGCAGGCCCTGACGAGTGAAAATCAGGATGCTTGGCGCATCACGCCGCTCAACAGCCACCTTCCAGGCCACTGCCGATTCCACGGCATCGCAAGGCCGCCAGGTATTCATATTGGGAATCATGCGCAAGGTGGCAATCTGCTCAACAGGCTGATGCGTCGGGCCATCTTCACCCAGGCCGATGGAATCATGGGTATAGACAAAAATCGTGCCCACGCTCATCAGCGCTGACATCCGAATCGCATTGCGCGCATATTCGGAGAACATCAGGAAGGTGCCACCAAAAGGAACGACACCGCCATGCAAGACCATGCCATTCATGATGTGTGACATACCAAATTCACGCACGCCATAGTGCATGTAATTGCCTTCAGGCGTGTCTTTGGAGAAGGCCACCGCTTCCGGCCATTTGGTGTTGTTCGATGGTGCCAGATCGGCAGAGCCACCCACCAGTTCCGGCAATGCCGCAGCAAAGGCGCCAATGGTCTTGCCAGAGGCAACGCGGGTAGCCCAGCCGGGTTTTTCTGCACGCAACTGATTGATCCAGGCTGTAGCTGCGGCGGAAAAATCTTCCGGCAAGTCACCTGCCAGACGACGCTCCAGTTCAGCCGCCAGTTCAGGATAGGCTGCGCGATAGGCATCCATGCGGGCATTCCAGTCGCTTTCAGCAGTCGTGCCTTTTTCTTTGGCATCCCAGCCGGCATAGACATCCGCAGGAATATCAAAGGGCGCATGTTCCCAGCCCAGTTCCTTGCGCACCAGGGCACATTCTTCTTCGCCCAACGCAGCACCGTGGCAATCATGGCTGCCTTTCTTGTTTGGTGAACCAAAACCGATAATGGTCTTGCAGCAGACCAGCGTCGGCTGCTCGCTATTGGCGCGGGCAGATTCAATCGCCGTTTTGATTTCTTCCGCATCATGACCATCAACATTGCGAATCACCTGCCA
The DNA here is from genome assembly GCA_027075825.1 of Mariprofundaceae bacterium. Classification (GTDB taxonomy): domain Bacteria; phylum Pseudomonadota; class Zetaproteobacteria; order Mariprofundales; family Mariprofundaceae; genus AB-137-C09. The sequence goes on from JALSZZ010000088.1 coordinate 2,586, forward strand.
GCCGTAGGCCTCAAAACGCGCTGGCGTGTCATCGGTGAACCAGCCTTCAACATGACCATCAATCGAAATGCCATTGTCATCCCAGAAAGCAATCAGCTTACCCAGCCCCAGCGTGCCAGCCAGTGAGCACGCCTCATGAGAAATGCCTTCCATCATACAGCCATCACCCATGAACACATAGGTGTAATGATCGATGATGTCATGGCCTTCACGATTATACTTGCCAGCCAGCATACGTTCTGCCACAGCCATACCAACCGCATTGGTAACACCCTGACCCAGCGGGCCGGTAGTGGTTTCCACGCCCGGCGCGTAGCCATATTCCGGGTGGCCCGGGGTTTTGGAATGCAACTGACGGAAGCGTTTAATTTCGTCCATCGGCAGGTCATAGCCAGTTAAGTGCAACAATGAATAAATGAGCATGGAGCCGTGGCCGTTGGAAAGCACAAAACGGTCGCGGTCTGCCCACTTGGGGTTATTCGGATTGTGCTTCAGAAAGTCGTTCCACAGCACTTCGGCAATATCAGCCATGCCCATTGGCGCGCCCGGATGCCCGGAATTGGCTTTTTGTACGGCATCCATGGACAATACGCGGATGGCATTGGCCAGGTGACGACGGTTGGTGTCAGTCATTGAAGAACTCCTTGTGATTAAATATGTAATGTGGTCTGAACGCGGCGAATATTGCCAATGCCACCATCCAGAACAATGGTATCTGTCGTCATAAACCTGCCGTGAGCATCCGCCCCTGTTTTCACATGACGAACATAAGCGCCGCTGGTCAGGCCAGTAGCGATGAACAGACAATCATCGGAGGTCACAAGCTCATCACGGGTGATGATACGCTGTGTATCAACGCCTTCCTTCTTGCACAGTTCAATCTCAAAATCCTTTTGCGGCGCCATGCGACCAAACATCTCAGCGCCCATGGCGCGGGCAGCGCAGGCCGTGACAATTCCTTCCGGTGTGCCGCCAATGCCATAAAGCGCATCGCAACCCATGTTCAGAATGGCCTGAATCGCGCCGTTCACATCGCCATCAGTCGCCAGGCGAACTTTTGCGCCGCAGCCATAAATCTCTTTCAGTAATTGTTCGTGACGCGGTTTTTGCAGCACGAACACCTTGATTTCGCGAATATCCTTGCCCAGCGTGGTAGCCAGTTGCTGCAAACGATCCGCCACTGGTGCTTCAGGATCAATTTTGCCACGCGCTGCCTTGGGGTACACCTGTTTATCCATGTAAAAGCAGGAGCCAGGACGATACATCGAGCCTTCCGGTGCCGCTGCCAGCGTACAGATCGAACCGGGCATATCCTTGGCGAAAAGATTTGTCCCTTCGATAGGATCGACAGCAATATCAACGCCAACGCCTTCGCCAGTACCGACCTTTTCACCATCGTACAATGCCGG
>JALSZZ010000089.1 GCA_027075825.1 Mariprofundaceae bacterium
CAACAGCTTTTCTGATATATTTTTTTCGGCATGAGATCATAAGGATTGCTTTGAGTTCTGATTTCGGGCTTGTGGCTGAGTTGATGCCGCTCCAGCTTTTCGGGGATGCGATCAAGATCGTGGCATGGATCTTCGGCAATTACATGTGGGCCAAGGGGCACACGTTGGCATTTATAGGTGTAGAAGTTGGTGTGTCATGGCTATATGGCGGGGGGTGTTTGTTGGCTATCCACTTGGGATATGGGGCTGTGGGCTGTGTGACAATGTTTGTCGTAACATACATTGTTACCACCATCGGTAATTATTGTTGGTTAGTGATCAAAGCATAAAGGCGCTCAATTGTGAGCGATGCATTTGGCATGATGTTGCTCTTGATGCTTGCTTGGTAATCTCATACAAGCTAATTGCTTGAATATGGCATTTATTGAAGGAGTGCATGGAATGTGTGATGAGCCTCTGGTTTCTGTTCATGTAGTAACTTATAATCAGGAGGAGTATATTGAAGAAACGCTCCGCAGCGCCTTGGAACAAGAGTATGATAACCTTGAGGTCGTGGTAGGAGACGATGCTTCTACGGACAGGACGCCTGAAATTATTATGGAGCTTGCTTCGGAATATCCTGGGCGGCTCATTCCGATCCTTGGAAAAGAACGATTGGGAATTACTGGAAATTGCAATAGAGTGTTAAAAAGATGCCGGGGAAAGTATATCGCGTTTTTGGGTGGAGATGATGTCTTTTTGCCAAAAAAGATAGCGCTTCAAGCGGCATGGATGGAAGCCTCGGAAAGGCGGGTATTATGTGCGCATCAGGTTAGTTTGATAAACGAGAAAGGTCAGCCACTGGGGAGGGTTCTGCCACAGAGGGTGCCTGGTTGGGCTAGGGAGGGAGAAGGAAATAAAATGGTGCTGAGATCATGCAACATTTTTCCAGCTTGTTCTGTGATGGTGCGAAGATCGGCAATTCCTGCTTATGGATTTGATGCCCGTCTCCCCATAGTTAGTGATTGGAAGTTATGGATTGATGTAGTCAGCTCCAATGGGTGTTTCGGATTTATTGACGGAGTTTATGCAAAATATAGGATACATTCACAAAATATTACTTCAACCGCGACGAAAGATATTGCTATTGAGGGCATAAAAACGATAATTCTTTCTGTCCGTCAGGACAAAGAGCTTTTCCCTTATGCAATTCTTCCTCTGATTAACAGGATGTTTTGGTTGGTGGTGAGCATATTGAAAAGTAGGGCTCCTGTTGTCTATAAATTTTGTCGATCAGTTGTTCGGGGTGTTCGTTTCGGATGACTGGATCGCAGGGAGGGGCTATGGTTTGGCTGCAGCGTGGTGGTGGCCGAAAATAGGTGGATATGCGGGTTCGGATGCAAGTAACCGCAAGTTGCCGAACGAGATGGAATATCCTTTCCCTGCTGGCTGGCGAGAAGCGACGCCGGTCTGTTCGCGGCCATTGACCGCGCCACGCGCTGGGTGTTCCTGCAGGTGAAGACGAGCAAGACGGCCATGGCCGCACAGTCCTTTTTGCGTGCCGTGGTGGCGGCATGCCCCGTGCGCATCCGCAAGGTGCTGACCGACAACGGAAGGAGTTTGCCGACCGTTTCACGGCTCACGGCGAGCGCGCGCCCACCGGCAACCATCTCTTCGATCAGGCGTGCGCCGAGCGTGGCATCGAGCATCGCCTCGTTCCGCCACGCAGGCCGCAGGCCAACGGCATGGTGAAGCGGTTCAACGGTCGCATCGCCGAGGCCCTCGCCGCCCATCATTGCGCGAGCTGCGCCGACCTTGAGGCCTTGTTCCAGTGGTATGCCATTCTCTATAATCACGCCCTAGCAACGGGTGCCGGAGCACGAGAAAGGAAAAGGAGGAGACAATGGAATATCGGAAAAGAGAGGGATCAGATACATGGCACTGGTGCAAGAATTGCTCTAAGTGGCCAAGGCTTGGATATAAATCAAGGAAGGACAAGCCTGAGGAGGGAGAATTGTGTGATGAGTGTAAAGCCAAGGAAAAGAAGAGGCAATGCAGGCAATAGTGAGTATGTGGTGTAGGTGTGTACACACGCTTTCGGGCTTGGCTGGGTGATCTCGCGACGGGGGTAGTTCAGCGCAGCGTGGGGTCGGTGCCAGTTGTAGTCGTGCAGCCAGACGTGGAGGTATTGGGCGCGCTGTTGGGAAGACTGGTAGGGGCGTGCGTAGGCCCATTCGCGCAGGGCGGTTTGGATGAAGCGCTCGGCCTTGCTGTTGGTGCGCGGGGTGTAGGGGCGGGTGTAGCGATGCACGAGGCTGAGGCGGCGGCAGAGGTTTTGGAAGGCGCGGGATCGGTAGGCGGCGCCGTTGTCGGTGAGGATGCGGCGGATGCAGATGTGGGGCGGCGGAGAGCGGCAAGCAAGGCACAAAAATGGGAGGCGCAGCGTATTCGCTGGAGTTGGATCCCGTGAAGCAGGTGTGGAAAATGCGAGATTGCATCGGATCGGGAAGGGGTGAACGAGGAACGGGAGGGGCACCTGTGAAGTTACTGTCAACAACCGCACTTTTCCGATGCCTACACGCTGCAATGATGTTCAGGCTATTTTGACGGAGGATAGAATATGATGCAAAAACTAGTTGATTTAATAAGTTCACCGGAATTTTATAACTTTCAACAGACATTGGCCGAATCCTGGTATTCGAAACTCGTGAGTGGATATAAAATGGGAAAAAGAGAAGAGGAAATAGTTAATATGCTTGTTAATGCTGTTAATGCCATTCAAAATAGCGGCAATTCCTTATATTTCGGGGGAATGCAAGTTAATGTTGCTGCAAAGTTTATTCACGGAAATATCTCGCAAGTTAAATATAAAGATTTCAGTGGCAAGGAGCATCAATGTGAGCTGGGCGACATGGTCATCATCGGCGCGGTGGCAGAGAATAGGAAACTTATCTTTCAGCGCATATGCTTTATTCAGAACAAGAAAGGGAGAAATAATAAAACTGCGATTGCCTGGGGCATTGATGCAACACAGTTGTTTTTGCTAAAGCACTTTCCCATGCTTACTGGAGTGAGTGGAATTTTAAAAGGATACGGTCCCATGAAATTCAGCAATGCCTCCGGATGTCTGGGGGGATATGGCCTCTTGCACTCTCCAGGTGAAATGGTATTTGCTTCTGCTCCTTTGGTCGATTATTGGAAAGCAGGAAGAAAAAGCATTGGCTCAAAAGATATGAACCTTTCCCCAGCACATCATTGCAGTCATTGTGGACTTGGTATTGCTCCACTGTACTTTTGCAAGGCATGGCGCTCCTGTCTTCTGTTGTCTCTTCCGTATTGTCACAATAGAGCGCTGTTTGGGAACACAATTTTTGCAAGAAATGTTTATGAGTTTATAACAGCATGGACGCACCTAAGCATTGGAGAGATCCTTTGTTGTGATGGAAAGATTTTTAACGATGAAGCCTGTAAATTAGCGACTTACATGATAAATTCGGTTCTTCCTGGGAGCATTGATGAGTCATTTGATGGGGTATCTGCCAATGGATTTCCAGAAGAAATGCCTGGTGATGATAATGCGGGAATGGGTGTTTTTGTTTACCTTATCAATTATCAATAGAATAAAAAATACGGATAAAAAACCACAGGCACGGTACCGAGGAGGTGATGATTTGTGCCAAGCCCAATCCACGGTAGCGGTTTCATGGAAGTGGCGTTTTTGGCATGACTGCAGGGTATTTTCTGGTTGAGGAGAGGCGCCCGGATGGTGCGGACAGGTTTGGAAGTGATCCAGTCGCATCTGTTTCTTAGCTCGTACGCGGGATGCCAGTTGCAGGAGCATGCGGGGCGGCTGGGCTGGCGCTGTGTTGGGGGTCTGAAGCGGCTGATGCTGTATCCGTTGCGTTTTGTGGAGCCGCTTGCGGATCCGATTGGGCTGGTGCCTGTGGATGTGGATGACTCGGTGTTTGAGCAGCACGGGGAGAA
>JALSZZ010000090.1 GCA_027075825.1 Mariprofundaceae bacterium
CGGCGGCAGTTTTGCCAATCTTGACCAGTTAGCCACCATGTTTGGCCTTGATGTGATCGCCCTGGTTTCTTACGACCAGTCCCGCTTCACCGGCGAAGGGACTGCCAGTATCAGCTACTGGACGATTCTTGGGGCCTATATTGTCCCCGGTGAAAAAAATGATACCCATACCATGGTCGATACAGTGGTCTATGACATTGCCAGCCGCAGCCTGCTGTTCCGGGCTCCCGGCATCAGCCATATCCACAGCAATGCCACGCCGGTCAACCTTGAGGAACAGCTTCGCAAGGATGCGCAGCAAGGCTTTGATGAAGCCAGCGCGGATCTGATTCAGTCACTGGATCGGGAACTGGCCGCCTTCCGCGAGCGGGTGAAACAACATCCGGAGCAATACCATATCGAAGAACGCGCAGGCTACCATGGCGGCGGTGCGATGGGCTGGCCTGAACTGCTGCTGATGTTGTCAGGTTTTGCCTTGTTGCTGATGCGTCGCCGACGGTACTGAAGACAGCTACTGTTGTTTCGCAGGCAGTGGCTGGCGGCAGACAAAATGGTGTGGGCTGTTGCCAGCCTGCTGATCCTTTTGCAGTGCTCCCCCGATGCTTTTGCCCTGCTGGCATGGGATCGGCCATCCATCACACACGGCCAGTACTGGCGCCTGTTCAGCTCTGCGCTGGCCCATTATGACTGGCAACATCTGCTGATCAACCTTGCACTGGCGCTGCCACCAGCGATCTGGCTGGCCAGAAAACAGCCACATGCGCTATGGCAGCTGTACCTGCTTTCAACGGTAAGCCTTGGCATTTACATGCTGCTTTATCGCCCCGATATGGATGTGTTTGCCGGGATGTCAGGCTATGTCATGGCCTTGTGGACGTATGTGCTGCTGCAATATCGACAACACCGTTATATCATCGCAGGTGTTTTGTTGTTGCTGACGCTGAAAGTTGTGACGGAAGCTGCTGGCTTTCAGGCGTTCTGGCATGATCAGCACAGTTATCTGGTGCTATGGGAAGCCCATGCGGGCGGCATGGGCGCGGCATACCTGCTTTGTTGCCGGACATGACATTGACAGGCAAGCACAAACAACAAGAATCGCCTGTATTCGTCTCACAACCTGGCCTTGGGAATGGCAGTTCTGTTCATGCGCCCCCCCGGAGCGAGTGCGACGATTCAGGAGGTTGAACAATGCGCATCATACACACTGATCATGCTCCCAGGGCTGTTGGCCCCTATAGTCAGGCAGTTACCTGGAACAATATGCTGTTCGCCTCCGGTCAGATTGGCCTTGATCCGCACAGTGGCAAGCTGGCTGGCGACAGCGTGGAAATACAGACCATGCGATTAACGCAAAATCTGTCTTTCGTTCTGCGAAGCGCCGGTGCATCCAAGCACAATATCCTCAAAGTCACCATTTTCCTCACCAATATGGATGATTTCGCCAAGGTGAACAAACTTTATGCTGAATGGTTAGACGACCACCGTCCGGCACGCTCGACCGTAGGCGTGGCATCGCTGCCACTTGGCGCCAAAGTCGAAATGGAACTGATCGCTCACATCAGTTAGATGGCGGCATGTCATGAGCTATGCATGAGACGATAGCTCATCTACCGTGAAGCGTGCAGCTAACACAGCGTTGAAACCGGATCTGAACGCCTGCCTGGTCATCGGCATCAGCTCAAGAGCCTTGTTTGATCTGGAAGAAGAAAACCGGATTTTTGAGAACGAGGGTGTGGCGGTTTATCGCCGTTATCAGCGTCAGCATGAACAACAGATACTCAGGCCGGGCACAGCCTTTCATGTCGTGCATGAATTGCTGGCGGTGAATCAATATGCCAGCGAAGGCCAGCGTCTGGTGGAAGTCGTGATCATGTCGCGCAATTCACCGGATACAGGCATGCGTATTTTTCATTCCATTGAGCATTATGGCCTGGATATTACCCGCGCCGCCTTTGCCGGTGGTGAAGGACTGGATGCCTATCTTGATGCATTCTCTGTTGATTTATTTCTTTCGCGTTCAGAAGAAGATGTGCAGGCTGCCGTTAATGCCGGTGTCGCCGCTGCCGTATTATGCCAGCAACCTGAGCATTACGAACCGATTCATAATCAGGTGCGCATTGCCTTTGACGGCGATGCTGTGCTGTTTTCCGATGAATCAGAACGTATTTATCAGGAACGGGGGCTGAACGCCTTCACCAGTCATGAAACATTGCACCGCCTCGATCCGCTGGCTGAAGGGCCGTTGGCCAAGTTGCTTAAAATGATTGCCTGGATTCAAAACAACCTGCCAAGGGAAGATAACCCTTTCCGGCTTGCCCTGGTAACAGCCCGCAGCAGCCCGGCGCATGCCCGTGTATTATACACCCTGCGCCATTGGGGCGTGGATCTGGATGAAGCATTTTTCCTTGGTGGCATCAGTAAAGACAAGGTTCTCAAAGCCTTCCGCGCGCATTTGTTTTTTGATGATCAGGATGTGTATCTGCGTGATGCATCAAAAGTGGTGCCAGCAGCCAAAGTGCCGTACCGGCAATCAGCGGCTGCATCCGACGAACAGAGAGACGCGCCAGTCGCCGACAGTGATATTTAACGCAAACATCTCTCAGTTCCTCCCGCTAACAGCGCAAAGTTTTGGAGAGGGGCATTCCCTCTGTGTTCAGGCACAACCCGGCTGTGCAACATCATCGAAGAGTCACATCATAACAATTCAGTTTTTTTCGCAGAAACACACCAGACCAGGAACAACACTCTCACACGCACCGGGATTTATGAACTGTCAGGCACCAGCACAGGTGCCTTTCTTCCATAGATGAAAGCCGTATACATGTCTTCCCATGAGTTCACGTATAACTCGGTAAATACTGAACGTACGCGCGACCAGAATCGCTTCTTTCCCTTGCTTGCCACGACAGCCTGCTGAAAAAGGTTGCAGGATAATGCCTGCACCTGATCAATCAGAAATGACAAAAGCATCAGATATGCCATGACAGTCGAAAGATTTTTCTTGCCATGACCAAAGTTGTGCTCGAAATGATATCCCTGGTTTTTCAGTGTGTTAAAAGTCTCATTCTCAATTTTCCAGCGTGCGCGCCCTCCTCGCATAATTTGATAAACATTTTCACAGGTTAAGGTAAAATCCGTTACCCAGCTGAAGTGCTGAACCCTGCCTTTAGGGCTCGTTTCCCAGCACTCCAGAAAATTGATATCGCAATCCATCGCACCATTCAGCGGAACCTTGTTGATGAAACGAAAGCGGTAATGCTTGCCATTCTTATCCTTTGTTTCATACCAGCTTACTTCACTGTGATCCACCCAGTCAAACAGGAAAGCATGGTCTCCCTTTTTGGCGCCGAGAATGAAATTCATTCCCAGATCCCGCAACGTCTCGATGTGGGGAGCATTGGAGGCCAGGCCATCCTCAACAATCGTCAGCTTCAGGTGAGGATGTTCACGACGCAAATCGTGCAACAACCTTTTTGCAGCATTGCGTTCACAGTCATTCTTGCTGCTGCCATCCTGCTTGAGGATAAGTTCCGGTGCCAATGGCAGAACACAGCGCTGATCAGGGTGAACCAGAACAGCAGCAAGCATCTGATGGTAATAACTCACTGAGCCATTACGGTGGCGTTTTTCACAGCATTGATCGCGGTGAACTTTGTCCGACTGGAAATAGCCAGTCCCGTCAATAGAAACAAGATAACTATCATCAATGAACCGAAAAGGTTCCAGTGCCTTGTCACGTTGAACTGCGAAAAGTACTGAAGTGAATGGTTTTCTAATCGAATCAGGCGAAATCTCGTCGAGTTGTTCACGAAGATAAGTATCACAAGGGGCATGCTGAACACCGTATAGTGAAGCTAGATTATGCCTGATGATTTCATCATCCATGCCGTGGTCAAATTGCAAAAGGGATGGAAACTTCATGCCGAAAACAGCAAGTCCGGACATCAGACATTCTGA
>JALSZZ010000091.1 GCA_027075825.1 Mariprofundaceae bacterium
AGTACGGACGGGCAAATTACGGTTGAAGGCATCTTGCTGAGCAACACCCATGGCCAGCGGGTGCGCGATGAAGCAAAGCAGGGGTTTCCCTGGCAAATGTCTGTGCATATTCAGCCGGATGATATTAAGGAAGTCGAGGCCGGGCATCAGATCAACGGCCATACCTTCAGCCGCTCCGGCGTGATCTTCAAAAACAGCGTACTGCGTGAAATCAGTTTTACCCCCACCGGCGTGGATGCCAGCACCAGTGCCAGTGTGTTTTCCCATTCCTCCGGCGAGCCGCCGGAAATATGAAAAAAGCATGTCGTATAAGTCCTGTGGGTCGTATAAGACCTATAGGATTTATGGGACGAATACGACATTGATTTTGATGATGGTGGTTGGCAATGGGATTTGACTGGAAAAGCATTGTATCGTCTGTTGCGCCCGTCCTCGGCACCGCCCTGGGCGGACCTTTAGGTGGCGTGGCAGCCCGTGCGGCCATGGATGCGCTGGGGATCACGCCCGGCGCTGAAAAAAAGCTGATCAGGCATTTGCCCGCGATATGACCTCGCTTGACGTTGATCTGGAAAAAATCGCCGCCAGTGACCGTGCAAGCGCCCGTCAGCGTGAAGTGGATACTGGCGAATCACCGGCTCTGCTGGCCTTTGTGGTTGTCGCCGGTTTTTTTTAGTGCTGTACACCATCGCTTTTGTCGAGTTGCCGACGGGCGCGCAACAGCCCGTGAATATCCTGTTGGGCGCACTCACTGCCATGCTGACGCAGGTGGGCAATTATTATTTCGGCTCCTCGAAAGGCTCCGCCATGAAAAACAAATTGTTAGCGAGAATAAACAATGGAACAGCACGACAAGGCATGGCACCTCGACAAACGTCTGAGCATTTCACACCTGATCACCACTGCTACAGTTCTTGGCGGCGTTACGCTGTATGCCACCGATATGGACAAGTGCTTATCGCTATGATCGCGGGCTGTTACTGTTGCGGGCGCAGGCTGAGGCGGCAAAAGAGCTGGCTATGCGCGGCATAAAAAAGCCTGTGTCGCTGCGCGATGGTCTGCAATCGCAGCCGAAAAACGCCACGCCTGCCGCGTTGTATCAAATATTGCTGGATGCGTACCGTCAGCAGGTGGTTATGCCATCATGATTCGCATCAGCGTTAAACGCGATGATATTCCATTGCCCGGCGATATTCGTCGGTGGTTAAAATCCGCGCTTCACCGCGCTGCCATTGAGACTACCAACACAGCCAGAGAAGAAACTCCCAGGGCATTCGCTGAGTTAGCCAACAGCATCCGCAGCGAACAAACAGACGCATTGCAATATACGGTATTCAGCGATGTTGATTATGCCGCTTATGTTGAGCATAGCACAAAGCTTGGTGGAAAGCTGCCACCTGTCAGTCACTTACAAAGATGGCTGCGCACAAAAAATATCCGCAGTCATTCAGGCATGGATAAGCGCGACCTGGCATGGGCGATTGCCCGTGGTATCCAGCGCCGGGGCATGCGCGCTCACCCCTACATGCAACCGACAGCAGAGAAAATGGAGCCGCGCATCCGCCAGCTTGTCGCACGTGCCACAGGCCATAACGCATGAGCGCTGTTGGCGCTATTATCGACGAGTTGGCCAGTCAGCTAACGATGATGCTGCCAGAGCGCCTTGTGCATCGTAATCTGCGTGATTTTAACGATCATGCTGCTGATGATCTGGTACGGTACTTGGCATTTATACGCTGATTTGCGAAGGCGTGGACGTTGCTGATGATGATACGGAAACCATCCGCTTGCTGTGCGTCGAACAGCTAGTGCTGCCGGAGGATGTTCCTGCCTCATCTGTTGAGGAGGGGGAACTTCTGATGCTCGACGAACTGCGGCGCTTCGCCTGGAGTATATCCGGCGCGCATGTCGTGCGCGGCAGCATACGCCAGTCGGCCCAGACTATTACCCGTCTGATGCGCTACCCGCTGGTGTCACTGTCGGCATCACACCGATGAGCGGTGGCGCAGGCAACCCCGATGTCACTGCTGCTATCGCCGCCATGGCCGGGCAATGGTATCGCTGGATTGCCGTGCCATACACCGACATCCCCAATATCGTTGCCCTGGAAGCAGAGCTGGCAACGCGATACAGCGCCACTGTGCAACAGGGTGGGCGTGCATTCGCCGCGATTACTGGCAGCCATGCGGCAACGCTTGCTTATGGCGCTGTGCGTAATTCGCCGCATATCTCCATGCTTGGCATGCAGGGCAGTCCCACATGGTGCCGGTTGCCGCAGCTATCTATTGCGCTGTTTGATGGCATTAGCACCTACACTGTCGATGATGCAGGAACCTGCCATATCGAGGCGGCAATCACGCAATATCAGACCAATGCCGCAGGCGTGGATGACAGTGCCTATCTCTACATCAACACGCCGGAGACGCTGGAACAACATCGCTACAACGTGCGTGCTGAAATTGCCCTGCGCTACCCACGCCACAAGCTGGCTGCTGATTCTCAGCCTGTCGCCCCCGGTCAGCCCATTGCCCGTCCGAAAGATATCAAGGCAGCCATGCGCGCTGTTTATCAGCGCGAGGTCGATGCAGGCATCATGGAGCAGTTCCAGGCCTACGCCGACAGTCTCTACGTCGAAATTGACCCCAACAACCCGAACCGGGTCAACGTCGTCGATCAGCCGAACCTGGTCAATCAGTTGCGCGTCTTCGCCAACCTCGTCCAGTTCCGCGTATAATCATGCAGGGGCAGCCCTTGTGGCTGCCCGAAGGATAAAACATGCCAGGAATCAATCAGAATCAGGTACAAGGAAAAGTCAGTATCAGCCTGCCAATCACCGGTCTGTTGCGCAGCAAACCCGGCGCTTCTCTCGATCTGGGCGGTGTGAAGCGTGATCCTGTGGTCGATGATCAGGGCGTGGCGGGCTATACCGAGCAGCCTGTCTCGCCGTCCATTGATGCCACCTTCATCAAGAAGGCAGGGGTCAGCGCTGCTACTCTCGCTGCCATTGTGCAGGAGGATATTTCATTTGAAGGCGATGATGGCGCGCATTATGTGCTGCGCGATGCCTGGTGCGCCGAGCCGCCTTCTGAGCTTGATGCTATGACTGCTGATGATCTTTATTTTTGGTCTCGTTTGAGCGTGAGCGGATAGCCAGCCATGTGCGCACCAGCAGGATGCTGGCAAACGCCCATAGCACAGCCTCGGATGTTTCAAACACATAGGCTACTGCCACAATGATGATGGCATCAACAGTCGTATCACTCATGTCGGGAGTGTAAATGAGCGCCAGACATATTACCAGCATTATTATTGAAGCGGTGGATCGTGCGACCCGGCCTGTGCGTCGGATACGCGATACCATCAGTCAGCTTGGCGCTAAAAGTCGTGCCATCGGCAGCAATATAGTTGCTTCGTTCTCGCCGCTTCGTGAACGCTTTGCCGGTGTGCGCGAGCAGTCAGCCGAAGGTGGTCGCCGCCTGGTCAGCCATCAGTATCCGGGGCGCGATACGCCATGGACGGAAGATTTGGGGCGAGCCTTGCGGCAACTTACGCTGGAGATGCACATCACCGGCAGCAATTATATATCCGGGCGTGATGCGCTGCTGGCTGCTCTGGAGCAATCCGGCGCAGGCGAGTTGGTGCATCCGTGGTTTGGTCGCATGCAGGTGCATTGCCAGCAATACACGCTGCGCGAAAACACCCAGGCAGGCGGGCAGGCGATGATGCGCTGGGCCTGCGCGCCAAGCTGGATAATGATATTGGCTGGCACAAAACCCTTTCCAACATCACCATCAATGGTGTCACCGGCATCAGCGTGCCGGTGAGCTGGGCGCTTCAGGATGCCAACACGCAAGCCAACCTGCTCAACAATGCCGAAGTAACAACGCTGATCCGGCAGGGCGGCTTCCGCTTCTGGGGTTCGCGCACGCCAAGCGTGGATCCGGTATTTGCCTTTGAG
>JALSZZ010000092.1 GCA_027075825.1 Mariprofundaceae bacterium
CTTGAAGGACTTTAACCTGTTTGTGGATGGCATTGGCTACCTGGGCAAGGCCGAGGAAGTCAATCTGCCGAAGCTGACGCTGAAAACAGAAGAAATCCGCGCCGGCGGCATGGATGCGCCGCTGGAAGTTGATGTTGGCATGGAGAAGCTTGAATCGGATTTCTCGCTGGTCGAATACGACGCGGGCACGCTGGGACTGTTTGGCGTGCAGGTGGGCAATACCATCCCCTTCGTGGCCCGTGGCTCCATGCAAAACCCCGGTAGCGGCGTGGCCGTGCCGGTGGTGGTCACCATGCGTGGACGCATCAAAGAGCTGGACATGGGCACATGGAAACCCGGTGAGGCCGCCCGCCTGAAGTGTGCCCTGATGCTGGAGTATTACCGCTATACCGCTGCCGGTGTGGATCTGGTGGAAATCGATGTGCAGGGCATGCGCCGCGTCATCAACGGCGTGGATCAGCTCGCCGCCACCCGCGCCAACCTCGGCCTGGTGTAAACCGGCATCAACATCATGTCGCATCAGTCCCATGGGTCTTACAGGGCTTATACGACCTATAGGACTGCACAAGAAGCGGCAAACACGCCATAAGCTACTGGCCCAAAAGCATAAGCCACTGACCACTAACTACCGGCAACCGCCAAAACCACCGTCAAAGGAGCAATCATGAACACCACCACGGAGATCAAACTGCAATACCCCATCACCACAAAGGATGGCAATAAACTGGAATGCCTGTGCATGCGCCGCCTGAAAGTTCGGGATCTGGAAATGGCGGAAATGCAGAGCGATGGCAGCGAAACCACCAAGGTGATTCTGCTTGCCGCTGCCAGTTCGCAACAAATGCCTGATGATATTCGCGAACTGGATGCTGCCGATATGGCCGCGATCAGCGGGGCGGTGGTGGATTTTTTGGGCTGAATATGGCCGCGCTGCGCATCGTTATGGCCAATCTGGCATTGATCTACCACTGGGAATGGCAGGCCATGATGGATATGCCGGTGAGCGAATTACTTGCCTTCCATGATCTGGCGATCAAGGCTGGTGGTTAAAGTTTTCCTGTGGGGCCGCCTGGGTGGTTTTTACAATTGCCTGACGTATCCCATGTGCGCATGGCCAGCCAGAAGAAGCCATAGGGAACAATGAAAGCCACTGCCGCGCCGATCCATACAAGTTTCGTGAACGGCTCGCTGATGATCATGTACAGCGGCAAAATAAGGCAGGCGATGAGCAGGATGCGGTATTTGTTCATGCTGCCGTCATCAGGCTCTTGCCAATGCCCGCGAATCTGATCCGGATTGACAAGGCCACAGGCGATTTCAGTAGAGTCCCATGTGCGCATGGTCAGCAAGAAGAAGCCATAAGGCACAATGAAAGCCACAGCCGCACCGATCCATGCGAGCTTCAGGAACGGCTCGCTGATGATCATGTATAGCGGCAGAATAAGGCAGGCGATGAGCAGCATGCGGTATTTGTTCATGCCTTCCAACATAGAGGAAAAGAACTGTTATGTCAAATGATATGAATGTATCCGTAGTGATTCAGGCGCTGGATAAGTTCACCGCTCCGGTAAAGAAGATTGCCTCCGTATCAGATGGCATGGCAAAAAAGCTGGCGGAAACTCAGCAGGCGCTGTCCACCATGCAGCAGACAAGCGCAAAAATTGATGCTTTTCGCCGGATGAAGAAGACAGCCGAACAATCAAAGGCGGCGTTGCATGCGTTGCAGGCAGAAGCGCAGCAGGCAGGCAAACGCATGGCTGAGGCAAGGCGCAAGGTGGCTGATCTGGAAAAAGCGTTACTGAAAGAAACCTACACCAGCGGGCAGAATATTGCCGAAAAGAAACGACTGAACCGGGAACTTAAGGCGGCGCAGAAAGAACTTGCTGGCGTAGAGCGCGCCAGCAAGCGACTGGCCGGACAGGTACGCCGCAGCAGCGCTGCTTACAACGATGAGCAACGCTTGCTGAATACGCTGCGTAGCGAACTGAGCAGTACGGGCGTTGATACAAAAAAACTCGCCCACGCTCAGCGTAAACTGAAACAGGATATGACCGCAGCCACGCAAAAGATGGAACAGCAAGCGATCATGGCAGAAAAGCTGGCCAGGCGTGATGAGATGCTGGAAAAAAGAATACAAACAGCCGCCAATCTTTCGTTTGTTGCCGATGCTGCCAGCCGCACCGGCCAGAGCATTAAAACAGCGCTGGAAGGCCCGCTGAGCGCTGCGATCAGCATGGAATCCGCCATGGCTGCCGTAGCCAAAACCACGGGTATTGGCAAGCAAGGCATGGCCGCATTCAGCGCCCAACTGGACGAATTAGCCAAACGTCTGCCTGTCGCCAAAACCGGGCTGGCAAAAATTGCTGCTACAGGTGGTCAACTCGGCGTGGCGAAGAAGGATCTGATTCCCTTCACGGAAACAGTGGCCAAAATGTCCACGGCGTTTGATATGGTGCCGGATGCCGCTGCCGATGCGATTGGCAAGCTTTCCAACCTGTACGGCATTCCGATCAGGCAAATTGGCAAGCTTGGCGATACCATCAACGAGCTTTCCAACAACTCCCCTGCCCGCGCTGGTGAAATTGTGGACGCGCTCAAGCGCGTGGGTGGCGTGGCCAGGCAGTTTGGCTTGACGGCAGATCAGGCAGCAGCGCTTTCCGGGGCATTCATTGCCATGGGCAGCGCGCCGGAAGTGGCTGGCACAGCGATCAACAGCCTGCTGCAAAAATTGCAGACCGCCGACAAACAAGGCGATAAATTCAAAAAAGCACTGGCAGCCATCGGTCTTTCTGCCGATGGCATGGCTACTGCCGTACAGCAGGATGCCCAGGGCGCGCTGTCCGGGCTGCTGGAGCAACTGGCCGGACTGGACGCACAGCAACGCGCTGGCGTGCTGGTGGATTTGTTCGGCACAGAATTTTCCGATGATATTGGCAAGCTTGTCGGCTCGCTGGGCGTGTATAAAAAACAACTCATCATTGCCAGCAACAAGGCGGCAACGGCTGGCAGCATGGAACGCGAGTTTCAGACGCAGGCAGGCACCACGGCCAACAATCTGCAATTACTGCAAAACCGATGGGATGCGCTGAAGGTGGGTATTGGTGACCGGCTCATCCCGGTGCTTGAAGCAGTTATCCCGAAAGTCGAATGGTTGATTGACAGCGTCGGTGGCATCATCAAAAAGTTTCCCGGCGCAACCACCACCGTGCTGGCAGTGACGGCTGCCGTCGGTGGCATTGCGCTGGCTGTTGCGCCGGTGTTGACGGCGATTGCTGCGTTAATCGGCGCACTGGCTTTTTTGCGCAAATCCGCAGCAGGCACAGCACTGAGCATCGCCGCTGGCGGTATTGGTGGCAAAGGCGGCATGCTAAAGAAGCTGGCTGGGGTCGCGATGGGGTTGGTCGGCAATCTTGGCTTGCCAGGCAAGCTGCTGGCTGCCATTCCAGCGGCGTATGCCATCAGTTCACAGGTTGATATGGGCGGCAGGCTCTACGACTGGTTGCACAACAATCAACAGGCAAAGCCGGGGCCAGCATTACTGCCAGCACAACAAAAAAACATCCACCAGGACAACCGCGCCACTTACCACGTCACCGTCAACGCCCATGGCGGCGATCCGACACAGCTGCGCGATGCCGTGCAGCAGGCATTGGCCGATCACCAGCAGCAGCAAGCCGCCACCATGCGCGGCGCGCTGTTTGATTTCTGATCCCTAACCACTGATGAGCACTGCCATTCGCATGGCCACATCCCCGCCCACGTCCGGCCTGGATGTGCGCGTTGATGTGTATGATGCCGCCAACAACCTGCTGGAATCACTGACCGCAACGGAGATCACCGGTACCGGCATCTACACGGCCAGCACGCAGGCCACAGGTAGCGGCCTGTGGGCGCGGATTTACACGCCGGATGGCGCGATTAGCACGGTGCAGCAACTGGCCAGCA
>JALSZZ010000093.1 GCA_027075825.1 Mariprofundaceae bacterium
CGCACAAAGCGTATAACCAGAATCCACGAAATGGCCATCAGCATCATTGGTGGTCCCAGGTGCATTAACACAGGCGAGGAGAATTGCTGAAATGTCAGGCGCGTGTACCAGTCATGAAAACCCAGCGTTAACGTTGCAAGCATGGCGATAAACAACACCAGTTCGGTCGATTCGTTGCTGCGCAGCCAGCTACGAAACAACACGATGCATGCATAAGCTGCCATCGCCAATGAGCCAATATGCCAGAGCATGGCCACAAAAATATTTTGTAATGTCAAAATCGCTATTGAGCTGATCAGCATATAAACAAGCAAGGCCCTTTGGTATGCGGGCTTGTGCCGTTTCAGGAAATGCAAGGTAAACATTAACAAAGCGCAGGCAAACCAGCCGATAGAAACATACACAAAAAAATGCCAGAGATTGCGCGAAACAGGAATTTCGATGAGAAAGTTATTCAGGATAAATACCGCTGAACTGAAACAGATAACGGTAAACCATGCACAGACCGTATCCGTGCGTCGCAAATACCATAACAACAAGGTCAGTATGCCGGCAAACAGGTTAATGAAGAATGTGACTTTGGCCAGATCAATCTGAATAAAATCACGCAGTTGATATAATGGCAGCAACACATCCTGATCGCCCAGCAGCAACTCGCTCAGGCCGCCTGCTTCATCCCGGTATGATTTCAGGTGAATATGCAGGATGTTGTCATCTGCCGATAGCATTCCCGCCGGAATGGTGTAATACAATGGCCGCGCCCAGTTTCTTGAGACTGGCTCATAAAAATGTCCGGAATGACCAATTTCATGGCCGTTCAGGAAAACAGCAACATTCATATTGGCGCGGGGAATAAAAATCCCCCAGACGTGCCCATGCTGTTGTTGCCGGGGAATATGCACCTGATACCAGCCGCTGCCGCTAAACCCGTGCATGGAACGCAACCAGTTGTCAGGCAGTTGACGCTGCTGTACTTCTCCTGGTCGGAAATCAGGCGGAGTCATGCGGTCAGACCGGATGAAAGACGCTGATGTAATGTGTAAAAGACCGGGGGCATCCAGCCATTGATAAATGGAGATAATCGCCTGTAGCAGCAACAGGGATAATATCGTCGGTATCAGCAGGGTTTTAGGCTGTGTTGACAACGGCTTAAGTATGCGAACTGCGATTATTGATCAGGCCCAGCTGGCTGGCCTCAAATAAAGCCTCGGTACATGAATGAACATTTAACTTACGGTAAATGCTCTTGATATGCGTGGTAATCGTGTGCCGACTAATCTTCAGATGTTCTGATGCTTCTTCACGGCTAAAACCGCGTGACAGAATATTGAGCACATCCAGCTCTCGTTGGGTTAACGTCGTGTCTGATGGCTTTTCAGGTGATGATTGTTGCTGCATGCGCGTGAGAATATGCCTGGCTACCGACGGGCTAATCGGAGAGTCGCCGGATAATACTTCCTCAATATGCCGCCCTATTTCCTTAAGCGCGCCATCTTTGTGAATATAACCGCCAGCGCCGCAGGCAATAGCATCCACAACGCTGCGCTCATCGCCGAAAACTGAAAGCACCATCACCGGCACATGTGCATGCTTACGTCGTATATCACGAATAAAATCAATGCCATTGCCATCAGGCAGCCCCAGATCGACCAGAAACACATCCGCTGTGGTATAACGCCGCAAGGCGGCTCTGGCAGCACTCAGGCTGCCCTGGGCCGTGAGCAATTCAAGTTTTGGGTGTTCAGCCACGACCATTGACAAAAACGCCCGTGTATTCGCCTCATCTTCAACAATAAAAACACGTTTTGCAGTCATCATTACCCACCTGGCAGGAAGCCTATAAGCGGCGAACCTTGTTGCAAAGTTTATGGCGTATCAACCAGCGTTTGCATTGTCCCCGACAAGTGATTCTCACCTCGCTCGTTTCTCGCTTGACTGTATTTAGCCTTCACAGGCTGTGGTGATATTCCATTTGGCACTGTCAGCACAGCTTAAGCGGGAAGCCTTTGCTTCCATTTCAAGGAGAACAACGGATGAAAGTCAGACAATATATTATTGCTGCATCAGCATTGCTGCTGGCAGCACTTCCCATGCAGGCGCAGGCAGCAACGGCAACAGGGCAGATCAATGTAACAGCAACCACTGTTGCTGCTACAGCTTCAGTCATTGTCGCTGGCCCGGTGGCATTTGGCACTGCTTTTGATACTGTCACCGCTGTGGCAAACAGCAGCTTTAATGTGACAGTCACCAACGCCCTGCCCTATTCCATCAGTATGGATGGTGGTGCGAACTTTAATGCCGCACTGAGCAAAAGCTTCCTGAAAGATGCAGGCGGATTGAATGCGCGTGAATATGTACTCTATCAGGATGCGGCAAACACCTTGATCTGGGGGCCTGCGGGTACAGCAGTGACAGGCCTGACAGGAACAGGCCTTGCCCAGACATATAATGTTTTTGGTTCATTGCTGGCTGCACCGGGTACAACGGGCGCTGTCAGTGATGTGGTGACCATCACCGTTACCTACTGATACCCCCACAATCGGACCACAACAAACAGGGCAGCAAAGCAGTACCCTGACCCGGAAGTCCGTGAGATGTGTGACGAGGACTACCACCTGGCAGCCACAGATCAACACGCATTCACGGACTTTCGGGTTGGGGCTCTTTTTACTTTCCATCAATGCATTGCGTGAAGATTTGTCGGTTGCGCGCAAAACAACAGCGCACTGGCTGGATGTGCCGGAGCGATTTTACTAATCCGAACCATCAGTGCAGACAAATTCCTGATCTCTGTGCCATAACAAGAATATCCCCGCAAATCCGGAGGCATCTGGTACCAAGAGCCAAATATTCGACCTGTTGGCGGCGAATAGCAGCGCTATTTAACAAAAACAGGACGAAGATTTGGCCAATATCCGCTTTTTCGTAGTAGATTGATTAAAGCCCGACAGACTCCCAGGAGTCTGAGTGGCAGACCCGGTTTTCGCCAAAGGTTTGTCGTACTGGCTGTTACCAAATAATCGGCTGCTACCAGATAATCGTTACCACCACGGTGTCGCTATAATTCCCCGGACTCACCACCTGCCTTCCGGGAATACTGGCATAAACAGTGAGCTTGCTGCCTGTGACTGTCCACGAGCCGCCCGTACCATCGCCCCAGACATTGCTGCGCGCTGATGTGGTGTACAGATTGTAATTTAACCGGCTCTTGCCTGCGGCCATTTTTCGCGTCGTGAAATTTGTGCTGTACAGGCCCGGATCCATTTGCACCCTGGTGGTAGCGGGAAGATTACAGCTAACCGTGATGTTGGCTGTAGAAACAAGCGTGGATGTTCCCCAGTAAATGCCAAAATTCAGCGGTGTTGCACTCACACTGCAACTGGGTAAAATAATCCCTGCTGCCTGCAACGTCGTTGGCACAAGTATCACGATGATCCATAAACCATGTTTCAATCCATTCATCATCTTTTCCCTCCCCGCTATTGATCAACCACGCAGATAATACGTCCAAGGTCATTCACCATTTCGGACGATGACGGAATCTGCACATCAACATGGCATCGGTGGACATCATCATACACTGTCATGGTATAGCTGCCAGGCTGAAGATTCTCCAGATACAAAGCCCCATCATCACCAATCACACTGCTATGTTTTTTCCCATCCTGCATAAATTCTATCGTCGAATATGCCGCCGGATTCAGCTCGTTCCCTTGTTGATAAAACATCGTACCCTCAATCACCTGAAGTTTGACGACGTTAAACTCCACCAGCCCACCACTGCGGTAGCCTGTTCTGACGCTTTGTGATACTTTGGGTATTTTGTAACCAAACGAAAGGCCTTCGGGCCTGATGGTAATCATATCATCCACATACGCATGCATATAAGGTATTAACAATTCACCATGACTGTCTGTGGTGCCAACATATTGATTTCTGATCTTCACTTTCATGCCGTCTTTGATGCCATTGACCCGCACCAGCGAAAAACTGTCGCGCACGGGCCTGCTGATATGTATGCGTCCTTCTGTCCACACCAGCGCACTGTTGAGCTGCGCCTGATAAGGTCCCCGGGTTTGCCCTGCTGCCGCACTGATGCTCATATCGGCATACTGATTGCGGTATTGCAGGCGGGAATTCGTGCTAAGCTGGCTGCGACTTTGCTGGCTGGTATTCTCCGTAAAACCAAAGCCTTCGCCAAGTGGTGGCGACCATTGCAGTTGCACGGTAAAGCTATCCACACTGGCGCTGTTGCTGTAGTTAGCCGATAAATAAAGCCCGTTGCTGAAGCTATGCCCCAACGAGGCAGAGATCTGATTCGCTGGGGCCTGATTAACCGCCCAGTTGCGGGTTAACTGCGTGGTCAGTGAGACATTCCCGGGTAAATTGGTATTGAGCACCACCATCCCCGTTTGTGCCATCTGACGGGCATAGTTTGTTGATGCACTCCAGCGCCCCGTCAGGCCTCCGATGCCATCCATATAGGTTGAAAGGCTGATTCCGAGATTGCGGTGAATGGCCAGTATATCCCTGGGTTGATCCTGCAAGCCGCCATAAGCCCGGGATGTTGTATCAAAAAAGATACCGGGAGAAATGAACTCAGAGCCTGTATAATTGTAATTCAGGCGAACGAAATACCCTGTACCCTGTGCCAGGCGACTTGTTGCCAGCAAGCCATCCAGTTGCCCGTAAGCGCCCAGCAGCACACTGCTGCCCAGACTGATGCGAGCATATTTGCCATCACTTTCCATCCCCAGTGACGGTGTGAGCCAGTCGCTTAAGCCATAACGGTAGCGGAGATAAACCATACCTTTGCCGCCATAGGTGGGATTGCTCAGGCCAGTATTGCTACGCAGCACGCCCAGTGAAACATCGTATTCACTAAGCCCCTTCGCCAACAAGCCTGTCGAGCCATACAACAGCTGATTGTAGCGTTTTTCACGACCAAACACATCGCGCACCACCAGTTCTGCCGTAATACTGCCACTGCGATAAAAAGGAATATCCTTCAGGTTCAGCACTCCGGCGGGGAAATCACCACGATAAACCGAAGCCCCATCCATGAATACTTCCACATTCGAGGCTGTATCCAGCACAATGCTGGTGTTCACGCCCGGTGTTGTTACAAGGTTCTGATCCATCGAGAAGTTTCTGAATACCCGTATGCCCGCCAGCGATGCACCGCCAACATCGGATACTGCCTGAATATCGCCGACAACCCAGCGTTGCAAATGACTGCGCTGATCGTAGCTCCATTGTGTTTTATTGCGATACAAACGCTTGTTATAACTCATTTGATTGATCAGCGACATGCCATGTACGCTTAAACCAAGCTCCAGCGGAGCCGTAAACGTCTTGTTGCTGCCAGGATTCACCGTATAATTAAGACCATAGTTCAAAAACAGGGCATTGCCCTTTATTTCTGTGGCATGGGACTGGCGTTTTACCAGCAGGCTTTGTTCCTGCACGGGCAATAATGTGGGTTGAATGCTGAGCAACAAGTCACCCGTTTGCTGATCCAGACGGTAACTCAGCCATGCATGCAAACTGTTAAGCGATGTTGGCACTTTAACGTTCACCGCTGACGGAATATCTTTCACCCCGACTGCCTGAAGCAACTTGCGGGTCACCAAAAAATCATCTCTTGTCTTACGAATAAAATGGCTGCCTGCATCACTGCCGTTCAGGAACACATGCACAATAATGGTTTCATCGTCAGCTTCCGCTGCACCGGCATGCGTTCCCCATAACAGCAAAAACAGACACAAAAGCACTGGCATACCGCTGGCTAGTGATTCCTACTCAGCCTTGTCTGCTTTGTTCGGCGGTATTTGCTGACACAGCTCAGCAGTCAGCGGGAACACCGCATGACTGGTGTCACCTTCTTCACTTTGCGCCAGCAAAACATGCCCCGTAAGCTCCAGCTTATTCATTTTCAGGCACTGCTGACGGTCGATTCCCAGTGGAAACAAGCGTCTGGATTTTGACAATACATACCAGCCCCCCCGTTCATCATGCATCACTTCCTGATCATCATGCTTGCCTGTGATTTCAATTCTGTTCAACGAATAATAGCGCGCAGAATCATTGACAGCCTCAAGCATCAGTTTACCATCATGCACCCTGATGCCGCGCATATCCGGCTGCCGGGGCTTGCTGCTCGCGGTAGGGTAAATAAAAACAGGCATACTGATTTGGACAACAAACTGCGCCCCCGACAAGTTCGGTTTTTTTACCGGCAGTTCACGAATAAAAAGACGATAGCTGCGCTCGTGATCCGTCACCTCGCCCTGATAACCCACGCGAATTTCCTTTTCGCCGTGGGCTGGAACTTTGAAAATTTTAGGAAAGAAAACAAGTTCTTTGGTCGCTTCCAGAAGGTCAGCACCGGTGCTTTCATCCTGATGCCATGCCCTGGCTTTTACCTGTACATCCAGTGGTTTATCACCAGAGTTAAATACCGTGACATTGCCGATATTGCTGCCCGACTCCAACTCCAGGCGCATTGGAGTCACCTGAAAAGGTGTAGCCGTAGCCACGCTGCTCCATACGCCCCATAACAATGTATAAACGATTATCCTGATCATCATCAACTCCTTGAACCCGGCAACAGTAGGTCATCATCACCGAGATTCTGCCGAGTTGCTCTTCTCGCTGGAAACTCGGTGGCCGATCCTTATGCTTTGAGACATCTGTTCCGGGAGTATTGCATGCCATCATTCACATCCACGTTTTACCGCTATACCCTGATAACGCTGTGCAGCCTGTGCTGTCATGCGTTAACCGCACATGCACTGACGGCAAAAAACAACCTTGCCGTATCGGTTGTTGTGCCAGCCAAAGTGCAATTATCGACCACGCCTATGAATTTTGGAGTGATTGCCACCACCCAGACCACACGCGCCAGAGCCACAGCGACGATCACCGTCAATATGGTTGCCACGCAGGTTTATCAAATCACGCTGGATGCAGGCATGAACAAACTCAGTGCACGCCGCATGCGCAATGCCGCTGGCAACACCATTGCTTATGATCTCTATCAGGATGCTGCTTATACAAGGCTCTGGGGCGATGCAAACTACGGCAACACCCTGCCTGCAGGTAGCGCCCTGAATGCCACGGGCACAGGGCAAAATCAGGTATTCACCGTTTATGGACAATTGCAAAACCCTCCGACCCAGGTTGGAAGTTTCACCGACACAGTAACGGTGACCGTGAACTATTAAACAACTCACAACCGCAGGGTAAAGGCGCAGGTAGTCGATCCTGCAATAGTTGGCGACGAGCAAAACCTGTACCTGAGCAGGCTACTGAAACAAGTTCCGCATGACGGCAGTGAAGGTTTGCGCGCGGTGGCTCTTTGGGGTACCCCGTAATCGCCTGAAAACACCATATCGCAAATTCTTGCTAGCCTTTTCAGGGGATACCCACCTAAAAAACATCACCTAGCGTTCCCTCCCAGAAGCGAAATGAATGGGGGGCATGATGGCACTGGCACTCATCAACAACACATCTGACGACGTCAAACCCGTACAAATCCATGGCTTTGGAATATTATCCGTCGATATTCAGGGGAAATCCATTGATGTTCAGGCATGGAAAAAACCTAAAATGTATCAATTGCTGTTGTTCATCGTCGCAGCAGGTGGACGGCACATCGCCAGGCATGAGGTTTGCGACGCAATCTGGCCAGATCAGGATGCCGGGCAGGCATCACAAAACCTTGAGTTTATTCTTCGCAGCCTTCGTCAGGTGTTTCAACCCCATTTGCCCGCTTGTCTGAAGGCCAACCAGTTGATTCAGTTTCAGCAGGGTAAAATAAGCCTGAATCCCAGCTATTGCAACATGGATATATGGAAACTTGATGAAGCGATGAAACAGGCAAAACAATTAAGTAAAAACGCCGAATATCAGCCACTACAGATTGTTGAACAGCGTATTCTCAGCACGATTCGGGGAGGATTTCTGGCAGGCGAATCCGATCTTGTGCATCATCATCGTCATCGGTGGCATACCCATCTGTGCAACTGGATTGCTGCTGCGGTTGAATATTGGCGAAACAAACAGCAGGCATGCCATACTCACATCATGGAGTTGCTGAATGTCGGGGAACAAATCGACCCTTGCTCAGAGCGTTTATTGTGCCTGCGCATGCAGGTGTTGCATCATGCCGGCTACAGCGCAGATGCCATGCGCTATTATCAGGTATGGTCAGCCTTGTTGCAGCAGACGCATGGCTTGCAACCATCAAGCGCGACGCAACGGCTTTACCGTTCAATAACGCAGCAGCAGGGTAATAACGCCATGCTCGGGTAAACGCCCTGAGCCTCTGCGAATCATGACGCGATGTTGCCGCATATTCACCTGAAACATATCAGCAAACGCACCTTCAAAGGACAACATAAAAGGTATGGCCTTGGGGAGTTTGAGTTGCTCCAGCAGAGAGCGGATGACTTCCCGATACGCAGCAGCCGTGGCATCCCGATCTGAATCCCGCTGTACTGCATCATATGCATGATGCTCATCCACAATCACCAGCCGGATTGTTTCAGCGGAGGTAATGGTCAGCGCTGACACCTGCATAGTGGTGCGCACCGTCGCCGCCTGTGCCGACATCAGCCCTGCACAAACCAGCATGAACAGGAAAACAGACTTTACTAACACCACTTAATGCCAGCAGGCACGTTCCACACCTTGAGCTTGTTTGTTATTTTTTACGATATTAGCAGAACCGGGGCCTGTAAACAAATCAGTACACCAGTATAATTTACGAGTAGTGTTTTCCCTTCGGTAGATAACAACGTCTTTCATGTCGTTATGACTTACAACATTTGAACCACCACTGTCACTGTGGAAATACACCACCCAAACACCATCAGGAATTCGGATGTTCTTAAATGTATTATTTTTCAAAATATTAGCATCATTGTGTTGTCCATCAGATGGAAAATCAATAAGCGAACGAACTGCTGAGGTGCGGGGCAGATTAAAATCCTGAAAGGTGTTGCCTTGAATAACAGAATCACGATGCGCCACAGAAATCGCAATGCCCTGTGCTGCCCCTGTCACCCCAATGCCGCAATGTTCAATCGTATTGCCTTTAATTCTCGTGCCTGCGGATTGCCCCTCGCCATTGAGGTTGATGCAGTGACCAAAATTATCCCTGATGAACATGTTTTCAATCACGGTATTCGTAATGGGTGGCTCAATATCAGGCGTATTGGCAGACAGAGCCTTACCCTGCCCATCGTATTGCCCCGGGTTGGGTTCCAAATCAAAACCATCCTCAGGGGGATGACCATGAGTACCGCTGACTTCGCCGCCATCAAATCCACAATCATGGCAATTAATGATGGTGACATTACTTCTTGCTGAATTTTTAGCGATAAGGTTTTTAAATTTTATATGATTTGGTTCATTATAGCGAAAAACGCCATCGGCTCCTTCCACTGCTCTGTTAGCGAAAATATAAACCCCGTCCACAACGGCATTCAACACCTGAATATCTTTAAACTTCAGCTTCGAGCTATCCGATATTTTGAGCGTTTGCGCCCCCGGCAGATTCGATGAATGCAGCACCATATTTCCAGATTCATCCAAAAGCGGACGGTTATTGCGATTACCATCAAAGATCATATTTTTGATTTTCAGTTTATCAAACCTGTCTATTGAAAGAACCTGATCTCCCCACGGCCAGCCCCCTGCTGTTTTCCTGATCGCTCCATCATTGGCCTTAATGGTTGCTCCCTCGCCATCAATAACAAAGCTGGTACTGCTATGGTTCCCCGTTATTTTCAGCCCCGTTGCTCTGCATACGCTATGAGCCGGAAATTCCAGCTTGTGTCCCTGCCAGTTCGCATAATCGTTAAAAGCTGCCTGAATCAGCTTTGTGTCATCGACCACGCCATTACAGAAAACCTGATTCCTTGCTGCGTAATCAGCCAGAGAAGAAGCTGCGAATGATGGAGAAATGCCAATAAAACCACTGAAAAGTGATATAAACAAACAAATGATATTGCGTTGCATAGTTTTCATGATTATTCTCCATTGAATTAATACCTTAGTAAATAACGGTTACCGTTAAGGTACCGCTAATGCTACCAGTACCAGGTCCTTTTAGTTTTGCATACACTGTATAGACTTGGTCAACCCCTGTTCCTGCAGCCTAAGGATGTAATCCCCCATCAATACTGACTGAGTACGGCACATTATTCGTAACATTTACTATAATCGTTCCAGTGGCAGTTTTTGTAACCGCGCCTGCATCGGCAATGCCGCTGCCATGAGCATGGCTGCTGCTAAAATAGATTGTTTTAATTTCATCATTGACTCCTGTTATCGTTCTTCTGTTTCAACTTTACCCATGTACTCAAAATGCACCAAATCATTAAAGCTCTGGTCTTTTAAGTTCATATCTCCATCCCAATCCCCGCCAAACCTGAGGCGATACCCCTTACCGGAAGCTACTGCCATCACTCTGCCTGCAAAATAATAAAACCTGCTTGCGTCATCCCAATCTATTGGCCATGGCGCTACATCTACAGCAAGAGAAGGCGAGCTATTATGCTTTGAATCAGGAAATCTCACTTTACTCTTACCTTCATCATATGCCTTATTCTGTTCTTTCTCATTCCGTTCACCACACAGAATACTGCAATCAACCTGCTTGATTACCTCATTCATGACATCCTGTAGCTCCTCGCAACAGGTGCTTAGTCGTTCTTTTGACTTTCTACCAAATGAATAGCCTATCTTTCCTCCATATACACATAATCACCAAAAACTACTCTGACAAACTGACTGACAAGCTTCGTGTTAACATCAGCCTGGCATCCCTTTTACCAACAGTAGCCTGCATATGCACCAACAATGAGAGAATGTCCTCATCCCTCTCCAAAACAGACCAGGTTCCTTCCTCAACAGGCAGGTCACTTTGGTGCAATAAGCCTTTTTTCATACCTATAACAACAATCTGATAAGCAATCCTCATTGATTCAGCGACTCTGTTGCCATCATCGGCAATAGCCTCACGCACAAGCAACTCAGCTTCCTTTAACACCCTGACCGCCAAAGCATTTCGATGTTTTCTTTTTGGTCTTGTATCACGAGGGCAAATGTCAACAGGCATTACACCTGATTCACCCGACAACAACTCACCTCGCAAAGTCGCAATCCCACCTGCTGCCATAATAGTCCCCTTTTTCAAGGATTCTTCCAAAGCTTTTAACCATGCGAGAACCCTGGCTGGGAAGTTTCCTCCACCACGCTCATACACATCCAATATATCAGGTATCTGGAGCAGTAGTTGACCAACCTCCTCAAGCTGAAGTATAGACACCCGTCTCATGATCATTACTCAGGAACCAACATATCTTCGCTATCATCACCCTCGGGGTCATCTCCTTCCACAACCGACCATTGATAGGATTCTTCAGTAATCTTCATTTTTATTTTTAGCAATGACCCTTGTCCATTTTCATCTCTGGCATGTTCTTTTAAGGTTGATGAAAGAGCATTGATGCCAATTGCCGAAGATGCTTTCATGTAAGCACCTACTTCCTTGGAGATTATAAGTTTCACTTTCTTTCTTATTGCCCTTACTGGAATGGCAGGAGCTCCTCTCAATTCCACAGCATCATAAAGCTTAGCTTCTAGAGATTGAATCGTTTCATCTGTTGCTAATGATATTTTCTTAAAATTAGCTTCTGTCTTGACCCTATTAAACAAGCGACTTCTAAACTTATTGCTTAATCGCCCCAGGATTTTTCCCTTCAATACATCCAGGTTTTTTGTGTTCGTAACCTTTGCATCTGGTTTACCACCAGGTTTCACACTACTGATAAATACCGAGCCTTCTATTTCCATCTCAGGAATCCTGAAGCGAGGAATGGGAAAGTGCTGCAATAGAGGATCTTCTTTATACAGAAGTGCCATATTTTTTGCTTCCATATCCACCTGCATCCGCGCACGCGAAACTTCAGCAATCAGCGAACCGATATAATCCCCTAATGCAGCATCATTTGACATTTAATCCCTCCCTTTACTCAAACAGGTTTTGTAATCGCTCTGCGTACAGGTACGCCAGATGCTTCAGAAGTCATACTATCTTCCAACACAGATAAAATACGCTCCAAACCAGCAGGCATCTCATCCTGCACGGCACGCACTTTAATATTCAGGGAATAAGAACGCTGCACATTGCTTCCAGAGCTGGACTTTTTCTGATGCGAGACACTCGCCTTTAATTTTACAATCGGCTTGATTGGCGGATAAGAAACCTCTCCTTCTACTGCCACCTTTGTAGCACTACTTGCACTTTGGTACTGCATGGAGTTGATCTTGGCGTTAAACTCAATGGTGGTTTCTTCAATACGGATAAAAGGAATCGGCAGCATTGTCAAAATTGGCACTTGCAATTTCATATCCTGATAAGAAGCAGGAGAGCCAGCAGCGATATTATTAGTCACTTTAACCTTTAAGTCTTTTCCTTGACCACCTGAAGGTTGAATTTCAACTAAGTCATAGTCTGACCCACCATCAGAAACGGATATACCAGTTACCTTCCCTTTACCATCCACACTATTAACTTTAAAGGACGCACCCTTCGTATCCTTAAGCACATCGCCTTTTTGGTAGTCAATTCCACCATTTGTGATGCTAACATCCTGAATAACACCCTTTGTGTCCGCAACATATGGCTTAACTTCCTTGGGGTACTTGAATGTCACATAGACAGGGTCACCAACTTGAGGGTTATGACTATCTGAACTTTCAGCAGGTCGAAACCCCACCGCCTTAATGAAATCAACTGATGTCATAGCGGATTGTTTTTGCGCATCAATAACTGCATTGAGTGGGCCACCAATCATCTGCCCAAAATCAATACTGGATAATTCTGCTCCTGGATTTGGCATATCGCTCTCCTGTTTAGATCGTTACAGCAGTTTTACACTGCTTATTTACTTCAACACTACCAATCAAACCTGATTGGATTTTTTTAATAAGTCACTGTAATAGTGATGGTATCTGTATAAGTACCTGGTCCAAAAACGCCACCCTGGGCTGCAGCTAAAAGGCTAACCTCTGCATACAATGGGTATGTCTGTGCAGCCCCGGTTCCAGTGAGTCCAGTAATCACGGGAGCATTCGTTATATCTGATACATATTCCGTCACTTTTGTGCTATCCGAGTAAATTTTATAGCCAGCATTAGCTATAGCAGTATTTACTGTTGGTTGGTTAGGGTCTTGAACAAGAAACCAATTATTTATGCCACCTAAGCCAGCACCGAAAGCAATGGTATAGGCAACACCATTCGTTACAGTCACATCAAACGATGTCGTTGCTGTGCCAACTTGGCCTTGCACAACTGTGCCAAAGTTCAAAGAACCAGCTACATTAACCGAAGCCGTAGGCGCGATCATATTTGCCGTCACTTGTATTGTCCCCGTCGCTGTCGCCGCCTGTGCCTGCATCGGCAATGCCGATGCCATGAGCATGGCTGCTGCTAAAATCGATTGTTTTAATTTCATGGTTCGCTCCTTGTGTGAAAAGATGGGCTAACCCTAAAACAGCCAAACCGAGAACTGAGCGAGATGCGCTTTTTTTATTTACCATGCGTCGGCGAGGGCACCTGATAAGCCGCGAATAAGGCGTGGTACAGGAGTGTTTGGTGCTACATATGAAAACCAAACCTCATTGAGGATTTTCTGGCAAGGGTGTGCAGCAAACCGAGGCGACACAGCATCCTGTTCTGCTTGCCAGCAGGGGCAAAGGTGTGGCTGAAAAGACTGAAGAAGAACGGCCATTCATGCGTGCGGTCATGCAGGTTGTCCGTGAGATTGAATCGGGAAATGCTATTCCGCTGGCCATTGACACGCTGGACGAATGGCGATGCTTATGTTGTGCCGGCGGGCAAAGGAACGGTGTAGGTTTTGCGGCAGTACTGGCAGTTGACGGAGATGTGTCCATGATCATCCATCAGGCCCTGTAATTGCTCACGCGGCAAGCAGACAATGGCCTGTGCCATACGCTCAGGCTGGCAATGGCAGTGCCAGCGCCAGTCATCGTGGCCGACAATGCGGATGTGTTGCGCGGCAAAACAGTTTTGCAGTGATGATTCCTGTAAAGCATCAATGGAAAACGGGGTCTGACCTAAATAACTGATTGATTTTACAGAAATAGAAGGCTAAAAACAGCCCTTTTTTGGCCTTAAAATGCCCATTTTGGGAGTAAAATAGCAGGGCTAAGGAGGATTTGATGCTAAGGGCGAAGCGATATCATCTTCCTGGCCATGTCTGGCATGCTGCCTTGTTTATATTGACCTGAATATGGTGCGTACCGGGATGGCTTCACATCCAGCTGAGTGGCCGCACTGTGGATACCACGAAATCCATAGTCACCTAACCGCTATCGCATAGTTGACCGAAACCGCCTTGCCAATCTTTGCGATATACGAGGTGAAGAATATTTGAGAGAAGTGCATCTTGGATGGACGGACGGAGGGAAGCTTGGTCTTGTTGCTCGAAAGAAAAAGATCAGCAACGATGGTAAAACAGTCGTGATTCGAGAGCCTGGTTATGCTTACGATGTCCATTTTGACGTCGAAATGAGTCCTTTAAGCACGGAAAATAGCGTGTTTTTTGATGAAAGTTTAGCGATATCAATATGATAATCAGGTCAGACCCCGATCAACATCTACTACGAAAAAGCGGATATTGGCCAAATATTCGCCCTGTTTTTGTTAAATAGCGCTGCTATTCGCCGCCAACAGGTCGCATATTTGGCTCAATCCCGCTATTTCTCGTGACGATTGCCAAAGTCCGACAGATGCCTAGCGTACGATTTTAATCAGCGTTCCTAGCTGCGGTTGTGCCACCACATCCATGCCATTAAGCGCTGCCAGTCGTCTGGCGGTGTAGCGGCCAAGCTTTTGCCCGCTGCGTCGTGCCAGTTTTTGCCAGCTATCACCGCTCTTCCAGCGATCAAGCGCAATGCGTGGCACATCGCCATCACGGGCTTTATCGTAACGGCGGAAGCTTTGAAAGATTTGCTGGAACTGGCCAGCATACTGATCGCGCTGATCACGCGGGCACCACATACTCATGATCATGGCCCTGGGAC
>JALSZZ010000094.1 GCA_027075825.1 Mariprofundaceae bacterium
TGGCAGCACAACCTTCCGGCGAAATCACCGAATAGGTGGTAAACTCCTGCATGAACAAACGATCGCCCACACCAAGGGCCAGCGCGCCACCGGAGCCGCCTTCGCCGATCACCGTACACATGACAGGCACTTTCAGCGCGGCCAGTTCCATCAGGTTGCGGGCAATGGCCTCGCTCTGACCGTGTTCCTCGGCATCAATACCTGGCCAGGCACCGGCGGTATCAATAAACGTCATCACCGGCATGCCAAAGCGTTCGGCCATATGGAACAGGCGCAGCGCCTTGCGGTAACCCTCTGGCCGGGCCATGCCAAAATTGCGTTTCAGCTTTTCTTTGGTGTCACGCCCTTTTTGCTGACCAACAATCATCACCGCGTGTTCGCCAAAACGCGCCGGGCCACCGACAATAGCGCCATCATCGGCAAAGGCCCGGTCGCCGTGCAGTTCCTGAAAATCATCAAACAGCAGGGGAATATAATCCATAAAATAGGGGCGATCAGGATGGCGCGATAATTGAGATATCTGATGCCGTGTGGCATTGCGGTAAACCTGCTCAATCAGGCGATCACGCTTCTTGCTCAGTTTTTCTACTTCTTCAGCAATATCAATGGTATTACTGCTTCCCATGCGAGAAAGCTCTTCGATTTTTTCAGATAATTCGGCAATAGGTCGCTCAAATTCAAGATAGGTGAAAGCCATCAGTCTTCCTTTTCATATCCGTTCACTCCTCCTCTGTTTGCCATCTTGCAGGATAAAAAAACACAGGGCAGATGAATGGACACTTTTCCGCTCACGCATCATCGTGGCGGGCAGCATCACGATGATACAGCAGCAGGTGTATTCCCCCGGCTGCGCGGTGGTTGCCAGCGACGACAGCGCACGCGAACCTGTGTAGCATCGAACAGCATATATAGCTGCTGCTGCACATCAGTGCTCCAGCGTGGTGCTGTTTCACTGCGCAGGCGCGCTATGCTGCCATCAGCCAGCCGAACTTGAAACTGCCAGCGCACACCGCTTTCCTCTTGCTGCAACATTTGCAGTTGTTGCAGGCAGGCGGCATCCAGCGCCAGAGCGCTGGTTTGCACATCAATACGCTGTACCAGTTCGGGTAAAACATCGTCAATGGCGATCACCGCCTCAGCCAGTAGCGAAAGCTCCTCCTTGCTGCGATCCACTTTGGCGGAGAATAATAACGGTTGATCTGATTGCAGCAGTTCTCTGGTCTGGCCATACACCGTTGCAAAACACACCACCTCGGCTGATCCCCAGGCATCCTCGATCTGTAAAAAGGCCATGCAGCCACGCGGCGTATGGTGTTCACGGATAGCACTGACGCTGGCGGCAATCAACACGGACGTATCATCCGGGCATTGTTCCAGTTCGCCCAGATGGTGGGTGGTCAGACCATCACAAAAAGAAAACGCTTCCAGCGGGTGACCACTCAGGTAAAAGCCAAGGACTTCGCGCTCCGCTTGCAGGCATTCGCCCTGACTCCATGGCTCAGCCGGTGCAAACAGCGTGACCTCAGCCGCCGGTTCGGCGATTTCAAACAGCGACAACTGCCGGCTGTTTTCTGCCTTGCGCAGACGCATGGCCTCCTGCAAGGCATCAGGCAAACCTTCCAGTCCGGCATGAATATGGGGAATCATGCTGTTCATGGCACCGGCCTTGATCATCACCTCACAAAAACGCTTGTTCAGTGTGCGTTCCGGCAGGCGTTTGACCAGATCAGTGAACCCGGAAAAAACCCCGCCCTGCTGGCGCGCTTCGACAATCGTTTTGGCGATTTTCTCGCCTGCGCCCTTGATGGCCGCCATGCCAAAGCGAATCCCCTTGCCTTCAGGAACAAACTCCCAAAAGGAAGCATTGATATCAGGTGGCAGAATCTCAATACCCATCTCCCGGCAATCGCGCACCAGGGCGGCGATTTTATCGCTGTTGCCAGCATCGCAGGTCATGGTTGCGGCCATAAACGCCTGAGGGAAATGGGCTTTCAGGTAAGCTGTCTGGTAAGATACCAGGGCATAAGCCGCCGAATGCGATTTATTGAAGCCGTAACCGGCAAACTTCTCCATCAGATCGAAGGTTTCTTCTGCTTTGGCCAGATCAACCTTGCGTTTTTCCGCGCCTGCCATGAAAATCTCACGCTGCCGGGCCATTTCTTCAGGTTTTTTCTTGCCCATGGCACGGCGCAGCAAATCAGCCTGACCCAGCGTATAGCCAGCCAGTACCTGAGCAATCTGCATCACCTGTTCCTGATAGAGAATCACGCCGTTGGTTTCCCGAAGAATGGGTTCAAGTTGCGGCAATAAATAGCGGATTTCCCGTCCATGTTTGCATTCGATATAGGTATCCACCATGCCCGATTCCAGTGGGCCGGGACGGTAGAGGGCCACCAGGGCGATAATATCTTCAAAGCAATCCGGCTTCAGGCGGGTGAGAAGGTCACGCATGCCGGAAGATTCCACCTGAAAAACAGCGCCGGTATTACCTTGTTGCAACAGCCGGAAGGTGGCTGCATCATCCATGGGGATGCGCTGAATATCAAAATCCCGGGCGATGTCGCGTTCATCATGGGCGTGAATCAGCTTGCAGGCCATATCAATCACCGTCAGCGTCTTCAGGCCGAGAAAATCGAACTTGATCAGCCCCATTTTTTCAGCGTTACCCATATCCCATTGCACAACTTTGCTTTCTTCGCCTGCCACCCTGAACAGGGGCGCATGTTCCACCAGTGGCTCGCGGCCAATAATCACGCCTGCGGCGTGTTTGCCTGCGTTGCGATGCTTGCCTTCCAGTTTGCGCGCCAGGTCAAACAGCCGCGCTACTTCAGTATCTTCTACCAGCAGCGCGGCCAGCCGTTCTTCCTGCTCCAGTGCCTTGTCCAGCGTCATTTTCAGGTCATCGGGAATCAGTTTGGCGATGGTGTTGACTTTTTCCAGCGGCATGCCAAGCACGCGCCCAACATCGCGGATCACCGCCTTGGCCTTCATTGAGCCATAGGTAATGATTTGTGCGACGCGCTCTTCACCATATTTTTGCGTGACGTAGCGGATCACTTCTTCACGACGACTCTGACAAAAATCAATGTCAAAGTCCGGCATGGATACACGTTCGGGATTCAGGAAGCGTTCAAACAGCAGGCCATATTTAATGGGGTCAAGATCGGTGATCAGCAATACATAAGCGACCAGCGAACCGGCACCGGAACCACGCCCCGGACCGACAGGGATGCCTTGTCGTTTGGCCCAGCGAATAAAATCAGCAACAATCAGAAAATAGCCGGGAAAGCCCATCTGGATAATAATATCCAGCTCGAAATCCAGCCGCTGGCGATACACCTCCACATCCGCATCAGGCGCACCGGCAAGAATCGCAGGCCAGCGCTGCTCCAGTCCTTCGGCAGCCAGTTCGCGAATATACACATCCAGAGGCTGGCCATCAGGGGTCTGAAAATCGGGAAGCTGATAATGGCCAAACTGGAGATCAACATTGCAACGATTGGCAATATGCAGGCTGTTTTCCAGTGCCTCGGGTACATCGCTGAAAATATCCCGCATTTCTTCCCACGAGCGGAAATAACATTCCGGTGTAAAATCACCGGCGACATCATCATTCACGGTGCGATTGCTACCCAGTGCCAGCATGGCTTCGAAGGCGGGGAAATCCTGACGTTCAGAAAAATGCACATTATTGCTGGCAACCAGCGGAATATCGAGTTCATGCGCCAGAGCGATCAGCTCCTGATTCAGGTCTTCCTGCCGTGAATGCCCGTGACGTTGCAGTTCGAGGAAAAAGCAGTTGCGCTGACCGTTCTGATTCAGGATTTCCTTGTATTCACTGGCCACACGCCGGGCCATTTCCCGATCGCCGCGCTGTAAATGCAGCTCTGTTTCACCGTTCATGCC
>JALSZZ010000095.1 GCA_027075825.1 Mariprofundaceae bacterium
GGGGGGCTGTTTTGGGCGCTGATCAACAGCAATACCGCTTAATGCTGGCAACGGGCGCAGTAAAAGGTGCTGCGGCCTGCCTGTGTACACTGGTGGATGGGTTGCCGACACTGATAGCAGGGCTGCCCGGCGCGTCCATAGACAGCGAAGCGATGGGCAAAATAGCCGGGGCGACCATCTGGACGGGAAAAATCCTGAATCGTACTGCCACCGGCAGCAATGGCTTCCTGTAACACCTCGCGTATCACGGCGTGCAGGCGATACAGGCGGGTTTTGGCGATACGCTGCGCTGGCCGTCGGGGGTGGATACCGGCACGAAACAGGGATTCTGACGCATAAATATTACCCACGCCGACGATCAGGCGGTTATCCATCAGGCATTGTTTGATGCTGGTTGTTCGTCGGCGTAGCTGATCACACCAGCGCTCAAGGGGAAAATCCAGGCTCAGTGGCTCCGGTCCCAGCGATCGCAACCAGGGGTGTTCATCACAGCGCTTCGTCTGGCAGATACCGGCATAACCAAAGCGGCGGGCATCGCGATAGCGCAGACTCAGCCCTTCTTCAAAATCGAGTCGCACATGTTCATGGCGCGCAGGAGCGGTGGCGGGCTGCAACATATGAAACTGGCCGGTCATGCCCAGATGCCATAACAGGGTCTGGCCATGAGAAAAGTCCGTCAGCAGGTATTTTGCCCGCCGTCGAACGCTCAGCGCCTGCTGCCCGGCCAGTGGTGAAAAATCTGGCAGAGGGTAACGCAGGCGCGCCCCGCTATGACTGACCTGACGCAATACCAGACCGGGAAGGCGTGAATCCAGCGCCAGACGCACGACTTCGACTTCGGGCAACTCAGGCATGAGGTGTCAGTGGGTGTTGCTCTGCTTCTCGATGCTCTCGGACGGCGCTGTGGATAAATAAATATCCAGCGCCGGATCAGCAGCAGGCTGCAACATGCCCTCAGGTTGCCGTACCAGCGCCTGTGCCAGCACATCATCCATCGACTCCACATCGATGATGTTCAGACCATCGAGAATGCTGGCTGGCACTTCGCGCAAATCCTTCAGATTACTCTTCGGAATCAACACGGTTTTCAGACCGCCGCGCTGCGCTGCCAGCAGTTTTTCTTTCAGGCCACCGATCATCAGCGCCTTGCCACGCAGGTTAATCTCACCGGTCATGCAAATATCGCGGCGCACGGCAATGCCGGTCAGCACCGAAACCATGGTGGTTGCCATGGCCAGTCCGGCGGAAGGCCCGTCTTTGGGAATCGCGCCTTCGGGCACATGCACATGAATATCCACATGGCGATGAAAATCAGCTTTCAGGCCGAGAGAACTGGCCCGCGAACGCACATAGCTAAAGGCGGCGCGGATGGATTCCTGCATGACATCACCCAACTGCCCGGTGACCGTCAGTTGCCCTTTGCCTGGCATCAGTGTGGATTCAATTTTCAGTAATTCACCGCCTGTTTCTGTCCATGCCAGGCCGGTGACCACCCCCACCTGATCTTCATCTTCCATCATGCCATGGGTGTAGGGCGCAACGCCAAGGTAGTCTTCCAGTTCATCCACCCTGATCACAATGCGTTTGCGGCGTTTATCTTCCACCAGTTTGCGCGCTGCCTTGCGGCACAGGCGGGCCAGCATGCGCCCCAGATTACGCACTCCGGCTTCCTGCGTATAGTGACGAATCACAGTGAGCAAGACATCATCATCCAGCCGCAGGCTGCCTTTTTTCAGGCCATGGTCGCGCATTTGCACGTCCATCAGGTAATCACGGGCAATGGCCAGTTTTTCCGTCTCGGTGTAGCCGGAAAGACGGATAATCTCCATACGGTCGCGCAACGGGCCGGGGATGTTCAGACTGTTGGCGGTGGTGATAAACATCACCTCGGACAGATCATAATCCACTTCCAGGTAATGATCATTAAAGCTGTTGTTTTGCTCAGGGTCGAGTACTTCGAGCAGGGCGGAGGAAGGGTCGCCGCGAAAATCTGCCCCCAGCTTGTCAATCTCATCAAGCAGAAACAACGGATTGCGTGTGCCGGCTTTTTTCATGCCCTGGATCACTTTGCCCGGCATGGCCCCGATATAGGTGCGCCGGTGGCCCCGGATTTCTGCCTCATCGCGCACACCGCCTAAACTCATGCGGACAAATTTGCGACCGGTAGCGCGGGCAATGGAGCGGGCCAGCGATGTTTTGCCGACACCCGGCGGGCCGACAAGACAAAGAATCGGGCCTTTCATCCGGCGTACCAGTTGCAACACTGCCAGATGCTCAAGAATACGCTCCTTGACCTTTTCCAGGCCATAGTGATCCGCTTCCAGCACCGATTGTGCCTGGCGAAAATCCTTGTTCAGACGGGAACGTTTTTTCCAGGGCAGGGAGGTCAGCCACTCGAGGTAGTTCTGGATCACCGTTCCTTCGGCGCTCATCGGCGGCATCATTTTCAGGCGCTTCAGCTCGGTTCTGGCTTTTTCCTTCGCTTCGGCGCTTAAGCCTGCCTTCTCAATGTTTTCTTCAAAAGCCTCATGTTCCTGCGTATCTTCACCCAGCTCTTTCTGGATGGCTTTCATTTGCTCGGAAAGATAGTAATCCCGCTGGCTCTTCTCCATTTGCCGTTTGACCCGCGTGCGAATGCGCTTGTCAACCTGCAAAATATCCGTCTCGGCTTCCATGTATTCGCACAGCAACTCCAGTCGCTGCACCAGGCTGGTTGTTTCCAGCAGACGCTGTTTTTCTTCAACTTTCAGGTTGAGGTGGGTGGCGACTGTATCCGTCAGGCGAGCGGGATCGCTCACTGCGGATACCGACACCAGCACTTCCGGCGGTATCTTTTTATTCAGCTTGACGTAGGATTCAAATAGCTGGCGAACGCTGTGCGATGCGGACTCAATATCATCCTGATGCTCATCCTCCGTTTCAGCTTCATGGTAGTCTGCGAGCAAAAACGCGCCGTTATCGCGGATGTTTTCAACGCGCACGCGGGCAGCGCCTTCAACCAGAATCTTGATCGTATCATCAGGCAGTTTCAGCAACTGAAGCACATGGGCAACAGTGCCCGTCGTGTAAAGATCATCAGCAACCGGATCCTCAATATCGGCATCACGCTGCGTCAATAAAAGGATTTTTCGTCCGTGCTGCGTGACTTCATTCAGCGCCGCAACGCTTTTTTCACGACCGACAAACAGCGGAACAATCATGTGAGGAAAGACGACGATATCGCGCAGCGGCAATACCGGCAGGCTTTGATTGTTGTTGTCAGATGAAGGGGAACTATCCCCAAAGAACTTGGCCATGCAGCCTCCTGAGGTGGGCGATCATATCAGGCAATATTGATGCTCTGACAGGATTTATGAGACTTATGGAATGCATAAGTCGTGTACAAGAAGGAGAGAATCGTGAAACTCAGGCCGCCTCATCGTCCTTGTGCATGGACAGGACTGGCTTTTCTTCGCCACGAACCGCCGCTGCTGTCATCACGCAACGGTTAACATTGCTGATACCCGGAATGTCGAACATGACATCAAGCATGCTTTCTTCCATGACCGCCCTGAGTCCGCGAGCGCCTGTCTTGCGTGCAATGGCTTTATCGACAATCGCATCAAGCGCCTCATCCTCAAATACCAGCTCCACGCCATCATAGGCGAGTAATGCCTGGTATTGTTTCACCAATGCATTTTTCGGTTCTGTCAGAATGCGTAACAATGCTTTTTTATCGAGTTCTTCAAGCGTGGCAATGGCCGGAACACGTCCGATCAACTCCGGAATGAGGCCATAGCGCACGAGGTCTTCCGGCTCCACCTGCTTGAACAGCTCGCTGGCTTTATGCCCGGCAACAGCCTCCACATTGGCAGCAAACCCGATGGAACGCTTGCTGCCGCGCTCCTCGATCACTTTTTCCA
>JALSZZ010000096.1:0-3487 GCA_027075825.1 Mariprofundaceae bacterium
ATTGATGCACATCCCGATGGTTGACACACTTAGTATGCCTCATTATCCTACGCTTGATAGGTATGCGAAACAACACAATAACTTGTTGGCTCCTCGTTCCTCGGAGCCAACGCCGAGGATGAGCAGCATTCCACCATCAACCACCACAGTTCACCAACCGCTGAGCCAACAATCGGATCGAGTGAGACAGGCAGGCTGCTCCTCATCCTCGGCGTTAGCTGAATAAGGAAGATGAGAACCCAAAAGAAATATTTGCTATTGGTAGTGCCCGTGGTACTCGTGTCAGCCTTATCAGTATTGTTCCTTCCAGAACTCAATATTGAATTAGCAGACAAAGGAACGCCGGTCGATGTGGGTATGTTGAACGGTATAAATATGAGTTACATGGTTGGAGATATTGCCCTCCCAAACAAAAAGATCACAGAAAAAGAAAACACGAAAATTGTTAGTGCACGGCTTACTCTTTGGGATTCTTTCGTCATCAGCAGCCCAGAACCAAAAGCTACAGAAGATGGAAAAATTCAAATTGATTGGACCATATTGCCAGCTTCCGTAGTTAGGAAAATTGCAAGATTCGACAAGAAGCTTTCAATGAAGTTGTCTGAGATACTGAAAAATGTAGAGCAGATTGAAGGTGTCGGATTTGGCAGAATAAAAGAGTTTCGCGTTCCCAAAGAATCCCCATATT
The DNA here is from genome assembly GCA_027075825.1 of Mariprofundaceae bacterium. GTDB lineage: Bacteria > Pseudomonadota > Zetaproteobacteria > Mariprofundales > Mariprofundaceae > AB-137-C09. The sequence goes on from JALSZZ010000096.1 coordinate 689, forward strand.
GGAAAATAACAAAAGTTGACAATATATATGCAATCAATTTGTTTGACTTTACGGATGAATGGAAAGGTGAATATAAGAAAAAAATGAAAAGCGCGTTGAGCTCCGGCGTGAAAGCGGTTTTAGAACAAGCGGGGAAAAACAACAACCACATTGTCGCATTTCCGGCTATTGCTGCCGCAAGATATGTTGTTGAGCACGATCTGGTCATCTCATATCAAGACAGCTTTAGCTCCATTTTGGGAGGAATTGCTAGAGCAAAAGGTGATGTTCCAGAAGATGTCGTGTTTGTTATATGGGAGGGTCTCAGAGGGCATCAAGAATATTTGGAGGCAATATCCGGATTAAGTGATTCGCTTTCTTTGCACTTACCCAGCTGGAGAAGTCAGATTGCTAATGTTATATCATTTTCTATTAGTATCTGTTTTATTTCTGGGTTGATCTACTCTAGGCATCAGAATGCAAAGCATTCATTAAGATCGCTAATAGGTTCTGCTATTATATTTATTCCTGTTGTGACAGGGGCTTGGTTTACAACAGCTTTTGCAAAGCTAGACGCTGTTGCGTTGTATCCTCAAGCATCAATAGCTGCGTTAGGTACCGCGTCAGTGCTCATAGGATACTTTGCACATTTATTGAATCTATTTGAGAACAAGCTAACAAGTGCATAAACTCGGACCCAATAAAGCGGCGCTCCTTCGTCGCGCCACTTTATTGGTCCGGTTATGCCTGTCGTTATGCCATAGAATATCCGGTCTGTATATGAGTTTTATTACATGAAAAGAATATTTCTACCGCTTTGGTTGCATATATTGCTTATTTTTATTTCAGGATTGCTTACATCCTGCGCAAACCATATCAGCAAACCGCCATCTTCATGGGATGTGAGTGATAAGTCAATTTCAGAGAAAACGTGCAGTGATATATCAGGTGTGTACCAGAACAGGGGGATTGAGGCTCCTGATAATAATAGCGGCATTGATCGTACGAAATACCCAAAGTATTTAAGTGAATATTTTGCAATTTTGAGAGTTAATGGTTTTGAGCATCGCTGGATTACTCACCTTAAATTGACACCCATGTATCAGGGAAAATTTAAGGTTGTTTTCAAACAAAAGGACAAAACCATTGCTACAAAAACGATGATCAAGATGAAGGATTTCACTTGTACGCCACAGGGAATAAGAATGAGCACAAGCGGAACATCTGCCACCGTTTATGGCCCTGAATACCGTTCAAATGAAAAGTTTTATTACAAAGCAACAGATGGTTCCTTAATTGTGAAAGACTCCCACAGTGAAGCTGGCGTTTTTGCGGTGATACCTTATGGAGGCACAACGACAGAGTTTTATAAGTTTCCTCCATTTATGGAGAAAACACCATGAAGCTGCCCCATGTAACTACTATTCTTATATATTTCTGCCTATCACTTGCTGCTTGTACACACCAACCTTACTATCAAACTCCTTCATCTGAAATGGGATATTCGACATTACATGTCAGTTTGGTGGATGGTGGGTTACTGAAAGCGGATAAGCCCATTGTTAGGGTAGTGTCGATTAACGGCTTGCCTACTGAAGATTGGGGTAGCGGCATCTTAGGCTCCTTCCACGATAGGTCCTTTGATATTCCCACGGGATCTGCATTTATTGAGGTGTCCTCTGGCGGCTATGTGCGTTTTGATGCGCAGCAGGGAGCGACATACACGCTTTCCTATCACAAAGTTCCACCTGAGCGGTTTGCCTTGACGGTGAAAGATAGCGCTGGGAAGACAATCTATTCCCGCGAGTTTCTTCAGCACTATCGTTGTACATATGGTGATACGGACACCCGCCTGATCGATGCAATTGCTTTTCAGAATGTCGGGAAAGTGAAGAGGCTGCTCGATGACGGCGTGGATCCGAATCGGCTAAAATGTGGAGCATGGCATCCGCTACCCCTCGCGGCCAAAGTCAACAATGTGCAAATTCTTAGGTTGTTGCTGGCGGCAGGAGCGCAGGCTGATGGATTCGATGGTGTAAAAGCCATGCAATATGCTCTGAAGAACGATAATCTTGATATGATGAAGCTGCTGGTAGCCAACGGAGCAGATATCAATTTACGTAATGGCTATTTTTCCAACAGCTTGCTTATGGATGCCGCAAGGCAGGGAAATATTAGTTTTGTGAAATTTTTGCTGGAACATGGCGCATATACTGAATTCCGTAATCGCGACAGGAAAACGGCGAGCCTCCTGGCCAGTGAGACTGGGCACGGGGAAATTGTTGATTTGATTAATAATCATGCTGATTGACGAGTTGTCAGAATGTATGCAATAGGGCATAACAAAGCAAATGCACTCGGACAGCAAAAAGTGCCGCTCCTTCGTCGCTATGCTTTTTGCCGCCGGTGATTTGCGACGTTGGCTCCTCGTTCCTCGGCGTTAGCAAAAAAAGGAGAAAATAAAGGGGTCTACCATTCGATTTTTGCATGGTGGCACATAGAGAACACTTCTGCTAATGTTTGTCCCTGGCGGGGGTGTAGCTCTTGAGGTTCGCAGTTTTTCTGACTGCTCGGCTTCTGAGAAAACGGGGTCTGACCTGACTAACTGGTTGATTTTACAGAGATAGAAGACCAAAAACATCCCTTTTTTGGCCTTAAAGTGCCTATTTTGGGAGTAAAATAGCAGGGCTAAGGAGGATTTGATGCCAAGAGCGAAGCGATATCATCTTCCTGGCCATGTTTGGCATATCACTCATCGGTGCCACGGGGGCGAATTCCTGTTTAAGTTTGCCAGGGATCGGCAGTGCTGGATTCGGTGGT
>JALSZZ010000096.1:3497-3844 GCA_027075825.1 Mariprofundaceae bacterium
AGCATTCTGGTCGGATCGATATCACGTCACAGCCATTGAAAGTGGCGAGCATCTGATTCGCTGCCTTGTTTACATTGATCTGAATATGGTGCGTGCCGGCGTAGTTTCACATCCTGCCGAGTGGCCTCACTGTGGATACCACGAAATCCAGAGTCCACCTGACCGCTATCGCATAATTGACCGAAACCGCCTTGCCAATCTTTGCGTAAGCGTCAAACCAACCTCACCCCTGAGCCTACTCTCCCTGTAACCGGCTTGGATCGAAGCGATGAGGGAGCAATGCACGTCGCTGTTCGTCAGTGGTACATCGGGGTAGTTCCCGCAGTACAAAACTCATCCACTTGAGT
>JALSZZ010000097.1 GCA_027075825.1 Mariprofundaceae bacterium
ATTTTCATCTCTGGGATGCTGCTTATGCCGAATTGTATTTCAGCCCGACATTCTGGCCTGATTATTGCCGCGAAGACTTTTTGCAGGCGCTACAGGCCTATGCACAACGCGAGCGTCGGTTTGGCCAGACTTCTGAACAATTGCAACAGCGAGGTAAGATATGAGTGAATGGCAGCTTCGCCTCATGACTGGCAGCATCATGCTGCTGTTTGCCCTGTGGTGGCTGTTTTTTGCCTCTGCTCCCGTTTTCATGCTGCTGTTGTTTGCACTGGTTTTGCTGGCAAGCTATGAACTGCTGGCCATGGTGCGCATGCCACAGCCATCTGTGATGCTGCTGCTGACCCTGCCCACCTGGTTGATCCTGTTGCAGGGTGGCAGCCTGCTCGCTGCCATGACTTTGCTGATGCTGCTCTGGTCACTCGCTACCTTGCTGATGGTGAAGGAACGCAGCATGCTTGCCGCTGCGATTACCCGCCTGGCCTGGACGCAATGGATGATGGCGTGGCTGATGCTGTTCGCCTGGTCGCTGGCCGAATTGCGTCACGCAGAACACGGCTTATGGTGGATTGCCGGTGCCTGTGCCGGTATCTGGATGGCAGACAGCGCCGCCTATGTGGCCGGCAAACGCTGGGGGAAACACAAACTATGCCCGGCAATCAGCCCGGGCAAAACGATTGAAGGAGTCGCCGCAGGTGTATGCTGCGGTGCAGCCCTGGCCACCCTGATCTGGTATGGCCAAAGCCTGCTGCCCATGCCGCTGGCACTGGCGCTGGCCGGGATCATGGTGGCTGCCAGCATTCTGGGCGATTTGAACGAATCAGCGCTCAAGCGCGTCGTCGGTGTGAAAGACAGCGGACGTTTGCTGCCGGGGCATGGTGGTATGCTGGATCGCATTGATGCGCTGCTGACCGGTATCCCCCTGGTGGCCCTGCTCGCCCCTCTGGTAAGCAACTGATGGCAGATCGACAACGTGTTACCATTCTCGGCGCTACCGGTTCCATTGGCCAGAGTACCGCCGATGTGCTGGCCCTGCATGCAGATGCTTTTGCCGTCGATACGCTGGTTGCCTGGCGCAATACGGAAGTCATGCAGCAACTGATGCAGCGGCTTCAGCCGCGTTGCGTCGTCATGACTGATGAACAGGCTGCTGCCTCGCTGCTTGCTCCCTGTCAGTCACTGGGCATTGAACTGCAATCCGGTATGGAAGCAGCCATTGATGCTGCCGCCGATGGGCGCAGTGATATTGTGGTCGCGGCCATGGTTGGTGCCGCCGGGTTGCCCGCCACGCTGGCTGCTGTGGCGCAGGGTAAACATGTGTGTCTGGCCAACAAGGAATGTCTGGTGACCGCCGGGCGTTTGTTCATGCAGACAGCAACGGCTGCCGGCGCACGCATCACACCGGTCGATTCCGAGCATGCCGCCGTGCATCAGGCCCTGTGTGGTCATGATCGCCGGGGCATGCGCAAAATTATACTGACGGCATCCGGCGGGCCGTTTCGTAATCGTTCGCTGACCAGTCTGGCTGATGTTACACCTGAGGAAGCCGTGGCGCATCCGAACTGGGATATGGGCGCAAAAATCAGCGTCGATTCGGCCAGTATGATGAACAAGGCGCTGGAACTGATCGAGGCGCACTGGCTGTTTGATGTGCCTGCCTCACAACTGGATGCCATTATTCATCCACAAAGCATTGTCCATGCCATGGTTGAATATCAGGATGGCTCGGTGCTGGCGCAACTGGCCATGCCGGACATGCGTTCACCGATCGCCTACGCCCTGCGTCCGGAATTACGACTGGCGTCCGGTATTCCATGGCTGGAACTGGCCAGTCAGCAACCACTGGAATTCATGGCTATTGACGAGCAGCGTTTCCCTGCCATGCGTCTGGTACGCGAGGTGATGCGTGGTGAAGATGTCTTGCCCGTGGTCTTTAACGCCGCCAATGAAGTAGCCAATACCGCCTTTCGCCAGCGTCGGATTCGTTTTGTGGATATGCTGCCGCTGGTCGAACAGGCTTTGTCGCTGGCTTCAGACGGCAGGCTTGATACGCTTGATGCCGTGTGGGCGCTGGATCGTCAGACACGATTGCAAACTGAGGAGTTAATTGCCAGTGCTTGAATTTGCCGTATCAGCGGTGGCCTTTATTGTGGCCATTGCCCTGCTTATTGCTGTCCATGAATATGGACATTTTATTGTCGCCCGCAAGCTTGGCGTGCGCGTCGAAAAATTTTCCGTCGGTTTCGGCCCGGGACTGTTTTCCTGGCACAGCCGTGACGGCGAGGTGGAATATGTCATCGCCGCCATTCCGCTGGGCGGTTACGTCAAAATGCTGGGCGAGAATCCTGACCCGGAACAGGATGAGATGCTGGCGACATTGCCGGAAGCCGAGCAGGCGCGTGCCTTTGCCCGGCAGCCGGTATGGAAACGCGCGGCCATTGCCGCTGCCGGGCCGTTGTTTAATTTTGTCTTTGCCATTGTGGTCTATATGGCGATTGCCTGGATCGGTCAGCCGGTCACACCGGCGGTGGTTGGCCATGTAACTGCCGGTTCACTGGCTGAACGCGCCGGGATTACCACCGGTGATCGCATTGTGGCGGCCAATGGGCAGAAAATTCATGCCTGGCAACAGCTTGAAGAGCAACTCAGGGATGCAGCGGGTGACGATGCCATGCTGCGTATTGAGCGTGATACTCAGGTCATGACGGTCAACATGCATATCCCTCTGCCCGAAAAAGATGTGTTACTGACGAATATGGCCAGTGATGTGCTTGGCTTCAGCGCTGGCGAGCGGGTGTTTGCCAATGCCATCGTCAAGGATTCTCCGGCAGCCCGTGGCGGCCTGAAAAAGGGCGATGAAATCGTGCAGGTGGACAACCATACGGTGGATGATGCGCGCATGCTGGTGCGTTATATTGAAAGCCATGCCGGGCAGCCGATTATCCTGGGTGTGTTACGCGATGGCCTGCGTATGAACCTGACTGTGACACCGCATGCGGTGGGACAGCCAGCCGTCGGGCGCATGGGCGTGCATCTGGCGATGCGCAGCATGCAACAGCCCGTTATCTACCGAATGGGCGTGGCTGAAGGTATAAGCTATGGCTTTAGCCGCAGCTGGGAAATGACATCATTAACCGTCGAAGTGCTGGCCAAAATGGTGGTGAATGCGATCTCCCCCAGCAATATTGGCGGGCCGATTGCCATTGCGCAAATGGCAGGCAAGACTGCCGAAGTCGGGCTGGTGCCGTATTTGCTGTTTCTGGCATTGATTTCCATCAACCTGGGGGTGTTGAATTTGTTGCCTGTGCCCATTCTCGATGGCGGCCATCTTGCCTACCTGAGCCTGGAAGCATTGCGCGGCAAGCCGCTTTCTCCGGCGATGATGGAAAAAACCCAGATTGTCGGCGTGTTGCTGATCGCCGCGCTGATGGTGTTTGCGTTTTATAACGATATTGCGAGGTTTCTGAAAGGATGAAAATGAATCATCAATTGTCGCGCTGGCTGCTGCTGGCGTTTGTTCTGGGCTGGGCAACCGTGGCACAGGCGAAAGAACTGACGATCGACAAAGTGATCTTTGAGGGCAACCGCTATATCGAATCCGGCGCGATTCAGGGTGAGATCGACTCCCGGCCTGGTCACCCGTTCTCCAGAGCCGTATTAAGTCAGGATATTCGCCGACTCTATAAAATGGGCTTTTTTTCGGATATTCGGGCAGACGGTCTGGAACACGGCAACATGCTGACCCTGACCATTCATGTTAAGGAAAACCCGCTGGTCGCCAGCTTTGATATTGAAGGCAACAGCGAAGTCACCGACAAGGATCTGAAAAAACGCCTGAAACT
>JALSZZ010000098.1 GCA_027075825.1 Mariprofundaceae bacterium
ATCACGCGGGTAAAAATACAGCACCACCCAGCTTCCCTGCAATTCTGCCAGATTCAGCGTGCCTTCCGGCCACACTTCCCGCACCAGATCCGATACGCTGTCACCAATATTCATCGTGTAATCCCCTTGCGCCATACTATTTGGCCGAAATAGTTATCGTACCCTGCGCCGTCTGACCTGTCTCCAGATCCCTGATCGTTACCGAGTCTGTATAGGTAAACGTTCCCGTCGTACCAGGCAAATTATAAACGAATGTCGCAACATTATTATTCGCGGGGACATAGACTTTGTTATAAAAGTTACTTGTTGGAGCGTACTTACACACACGCACAGCAGTTTTAATTGTACCTGTCACTGTACCAACACAACCATTAAGTGAAGTGACTTCATAGCGTGCCATCAAAATTCCCGCATACGGATCAACAACAGCAAGACCATTACCATTAGATCCTCCGTAAACCGATATACTACCAGACCCTGCTGCTGTATAAGGGCTTACCACCACAGAAGTGGACACACCAGCCAGTGGATTCACCAGCACAGCAGGCACCGCGACACTGGCTGTTCCATTGGGCGATGTCACCGCCACATTCAGTGATGCCACGGTATCCACCGCCGGATTTGTAGCTGTAGCAATATTATTCGTCCAAGTCACAATATAATCCGTACCGTCATAAGTGCCGTCAGCCAGCGTCGCCCCGGTATTGCCCGTCAACAATCCTGACGTCGCGCTGATCGCAATGTTACTTCCCTGCTTCAAACGATTACCCAAATCATCCGATACCCGAATACGGTAGGTCACTGACTCGCCGTTATAGATACTACCTGGATTTGCTCCCAGATAGCCCGGCCCCGGCTGCGCATAATCATTCATCGGCTGATAAGTTGCCGTTAGCGCCTGCACCTGCACCTGCGTCGGGCCAGAATGCAATACCTGCTGGGTGGTGAACAAATTATTGGTGATATTATTCGGCGCTGTGCCATTCGCACGCTGCCAGGTCGCCGTGCCATAAGCATCAAAGCTTGCCTTGTACACAGCCCGCCCTTCAGCACCGACAACCACCGTATCGTAAAGACTGCTCACGCCACCTGTCACCAGTGAAGCATACACATCAATTGCATCCAGACGATGCGCGCCGGTTGCACTGTACACATCAGTAAGCTTGCTCCAGCTCACGCCATGATCACTACTGCGATAGACACCGCCCCTGGCCGTCGTGCCCGTACCCAGTACATCGCCATAGGTAATCGCATACATCATTCCGTTAGGTGAAACAGCAAAGCCACGCACATCAGTATTTGTTGTCTGCGGTGCAAGATTGATACCTGTGGCTGTGTACCAATCCATGGCGACACCCGTATAAGCAATATTTCTCGCATAGGCGGTGGTGTAATGAATGCCATTACGCCCGGCCACCCAGATATAGGGATCCTGAACACTGATTCCCTGAACTACAGTTTCCTGGAATGGATTAGCCCGTGTGCCCAGTGCCCGTACCCATAGCATGGCATACGCATCGGCAATATAAAAGCCACCGCCGTCCGTGCCGGCAAACACATAGCCCTTGCCAGTAGCATACGTATCCACAGCCAGGCGGGTAACACGAAGATCAAATGTAGTTGCTGGCCTGAGCATGGACGAAGCCTTCACCCATGTTTTGCCACCATCCGTACTCTTCCACACGCCGTCACCATAGGTACCGGCATATAATGTGGCAGCATACCCAAGAGTCGGATCATAACTATAACGATCAAAGGCAATCGCATACACCGGTGCGCCACCGGCAATATTGGCCATTCTGTCGTAATCCACCGTCAACACCTGACCTGCCAGCGTTGTTGTTCCCTTGCTGCCAGTCAGATAAATCCCGTTACCGGACAAAACGTACGAGATACCAGACAGCTTGGGATCAGTCGTATCCACCCCGTTCAGATACACCCGCATGCGCGAGCGAACGCCTGTAGCATTAAAGCTCAGAGGGAAATAGCGAGGGTTTATACCGTCATCACTCCACCGACCGTCACTAAGGAACACCCCTGTCGTTGCCGACAATGTTCCCAACTGATCACCGGCAACCCGGGCAAAACCAGTCAGTGTTTCCCAGTCCTGTCCGCTATTGCGGCTCAGGAATACGCCTTTTTCCGTTGCCGCGTACAATACAGCTGTATTGTTTGGATCAATCTTCAGATCACGCACAATACTACCCAACAGGTTCCTGTATTTATTCGGCCCCACACTGCGCAACGGAATCCCCACATGCGACCAGTTCGCCCCTCCGTCAATGGTCTTGAAGATTCCACCACCATCAGTACCCGCATACATCACAGCCGAATTGTAAGGATCAACCGCCAGTGACAATACCTTGGAATGCTGACCACCAATCGTTTGCCCCACAGCCGTGACAAAACCATCCGCTGGCAGAGGGAAGGCAGACGTGATCGTTGCTGGCGCAGAGGACGAGTTCCCCGTTGCAGCAACAAAGGTCGAAGCACCGGTAATATTACCAAAATCCGTCTGGAACTGCGCCTGAATACCTGGTGCAACAGGGTTACTGAAGAAATCCGAGACGTACGCTGTCACCGCCTGTGTGACGCCGGCTGTCATGCGACCTTCAATATTCAGTGGTGTCGTCGAAAGTCCAAAAGCACTGCCTGCAGGCAGACCGCCCGTCACGGTTACTGTCACATCAGCAAAAATCGCCGGGTTACTGTTGAGCGAAGCGCGTACCTGCACCGCACCTGCCAGGGTACCGGAATTGAAGTTCGTGGTGACCGTGCCATTCACTGTCGATGCCTGAGTGATGGTCAGCGTTTCTCCGCCACCAAGGCCACCATTGAGAATGGAGAAATCCACCAAATGACTGCCCTGCACCAGATTCCCGTTGGTATCCACCACCTGGAATGTCAAAGCCGAAGACTCGCGGGTTCCCGCACCCCTGATACCTACGACGGCAGGTGCAGGCACTGTTGCAGAGGCAACAATCGAACTCGGCGGCAGCGGAGAAAAACTGATTTTCTGAATACCCGTCTTGCCACCGGCTGCTGCTGTCAGCGTAACCAGTTCAGCATAAACATCGGTCACTGTCAGCGTCACCCGGCCATCAGCAGCCGTCGTCGCTGTTGTTGGCGTAACAACAGGCACCCCTCCCTGGCCACCGCTACCACTTAAAGTCACTGCTTGGCCAGACAACGGATTCCCTGCATTATCGCGCAGCAAAAAACTGACCTGTACTGTATCCAGACCACTGGCATAGGTTGAATAACGATCTGCACTAACCGGAGTTGTGTACACATCCACTGTTACACCTCCGACAGACTGACCATTGCCATCCAAAGCATTGGTAAACACCACGCTATAGGGATCGATCCTGTTCACTGCGGGAGTGAAAGCAACACTGGTCGTGTTTGACGCACTGCCTGCTACCGCCGTTGCTGTCACCGTTTCGGCATACTGATCACTCAGGGTAAACGTTCCCTGTCCCAACGCGTCAGTAACCAATGTAGATGATGATAATGTAGCATAACCATCAGATGACATCGTTACCTTCTGTCCCTGAATAGGGACACCAACACTGTCCTTTACCGTCACCGTCACGGTGGAAGGTGTCAGACCATCTGCCGGCACACGCACGGGTGATGCTATCATAGTAATAAATGAGGGTGTTTGACCAAAGGAGACGGAAGCTGTAGCGGAACTTGTGGCTGCCCTGCTAACAGAATACACATACGCAGCCACCGTGACGCTACCCGCCTGGGTTCGCGCTACCGTCACACTGGCCACGCCATTTACCCCTGTCATTACCCGCCGGGCCGACAACGATGCATATGCATCCAGTGGCGACGTATAAAAATCCACCAGTGCATTGGGAACGGCAGCACCATACTGATCCCGAACCTGTACGTTCAGCGTTGCCGTAGCCACGCCATCTGCGGCAACACCGGAAGCTGGTGTCGCAGTCATCGACATGCTATACACATCACGGGCATAAAACTGCATGGGATAGCTAAATGCCTGCGCAGTTGCTGCATCGGTAAAGCTCAGCGTCGCCGCCTCCGCCACGCCATCCGTCACCATCACCGTTGCCGTGCCCTGCGCATCGGTAGTCAGTTGCACCGGCGTTGGCACCAGGGTTGCGGGAGTAGCGGACACATTCAACACCTGACCCTTCACAGCACGGCCCTGCGCATCACTCACTGTTACCGTCACAGGGTAACTGTTGCCCGCATGAAAAGGCCCCTTCGCCGCAACCACATACTGCAGTGTTGCAGGTGAAAAACTCAGTGACTTCGCTTTAACGATCGCCCCTACCCCGGCACTGTAACCAACGCCAATTGTGACCGTTTCCGCGTAAGCATCCTTCAGCATTACCTGCGCTGTACCAGAGGCATCTGTGACCGCTGTTGCCGCGCTTAGTTGCACCTGCGAACCATACGGATCAGAGAAAAATAATGTCTGCCCGCTGATCGGAGAGCCATTCGTATCTTTCACATTCACCACGAGAGTTGCCAGTGCCTTGCCATCAGCTGCCACGATACCGGATGATGGCAATACAGAGACATTCGTTGTACCCACAACCGGCGTAAAATTAACCGTTAACGGCGTAGCAGCCACACCATTCGCCGTTGCATTGATGGTGACCACTTCAGCATAAGCATCACTTAACAATACTGATACCGGCCCGGCGCTGCTGGATGTCACCGTAGCAGGTGTCAGCGTCGGCTGACCACTTCTGCTGCCAACTGCTGACAGACTTATCGTGCGATTACCCAGACGATTTCCCGCTGCATCGAGTACCAGCAGAGAAAGCCGCGCGGTTGCTGTGCCATCTGCTACCACGGATGCTTTGTCGCTACTCAGGCTGACCGAAGCCACCGGCACTTCAAAACTGACTGTTACCGGCTGCGGAGCACTGGCAGCATTGTTTTTCGGCAGGGATGCCGTCACCGTTACCTGTGTTGCTTGCTGCGAGCGCACTGTCACCGTCGCCACACCGCTGGCATTTGTCAGCGCTGATGTAGCGCTGAGTACAGCATAAGGGTCATTCATGCCAAACTGCACCCAGGCATTGGGCGCAACTGCGCCACCTGAAGTTTTCACTACCGCTGAAAGTGTGGCCGTACTCACGCCATCAGGCAGCACACTTAGCGGTGTACCACTCATCGTCAGGCTGTAAGCATCCTTGTTGACAAAGCGCACAGGAATGGTTGACACCGTATTCGTCGTCAGGTTTGTTGCCGTGATCGTCATATTTTCCGCATACGTATCGGAGACATTGATGGTGATTTGCCCGTAACCATCAGTGGTGCCGCTAACGGGTGAGATTTGCGCTGTCGGACTACTCACAGCAAAGGAAAACGGCACGTTGGGAGCAGCAATTCTGCTGCGATCCGTTACCGTCAGAGTTACGGGATTATTCGGCACTGCCGCTGCGGATGCAGTATTCAGGAAGGGGTCATTCACCGTCGGAAACACCAGATAACTACTGGGTACAAAATGAAGAAGACCAATATTGCTGCTATACACATCAGCGGTTGCCTGCACATAGACATCTTCTACAATCGCATCTGTCAGGGTAACCACCGCCTGCCCGGCAGCATTGGTCACAGCACTGGTAGCACTCAACACAGCCTGTGAGCCATACACGTCGGCAAAACTGACCACCTGACCAGCAACAGGTAGTCCTCCACCATTGCTGACAACAGTTGCTGTCAATGTCGCCTGGCTGGTACCATTGGCAGGAATGTTACCCGTTGCCGGCGTTACCACCAGCGATACCCCACCAACAAGCGGCTGGAACGTTAATACTACAGGAGTGGATGGTACGCCCTCCGCCGTCGCCGTCACGGTGACGGTTTCCGCTGTACCATCACGCACGGTAATCATTGTTTCACCGTAGCGATCCGTCACAGCAGGCATACTGAGATTGGCAAAAGACTGCTGGGAAAAGGCAACGCTACGACCAGCAAGCGGCTGCCCGGAAGCATCCAGAATCCGCGCCGTCAGTGTAATAACATCTGCATTATCCGCTTTGGCAGTCGTCTTGCTGGCACGCAGCAAAACAGAGCCAACAGGTTGCACAAAAGCCACCCGGACTGGTGCCGCCGCGCTTACGCCATTCGCTAATGTGGCGTAAACATCAGCAGCGGTCACCGTGTTGAAAGATGTCAGATTAACCGATGCCTGACCTGTCGCGCTGGTAAGCACTTTGGAAGCAGAAAGCACCACATAGGGATCAGAAACCGAAAACAGAACTTCCGCATTTGGCACAGTCAGCTGGTTATCCAGCACTGTCGCCTGTACAGTAACAGGTGTTGTGCCATTTGGCGGTGCCGTTGTTGCCGTCGTTGCAACAAGATTGATCTTTGTTCCCTTCGTGCTCACAAATTGCAGTGGAACAGTCGCAGTCGTCACCTGATCTGCTGCAGTCGCTGTCAGGGTAACCATCTCGGCCACTGTATCTGAGACATACAGGTCAATGACACCCGCATTATTCGTCCACAACACCGGATTAGGCGCGCCTGGAGCATTCATCGCCTGCCCGGCACCTCCTGTTGTTGTTGTACTGAACGAGAAGGTAACAGGTTCGTTGATCAGCGCCTGGCCACTTGCCCGGTTATGCAAAGTTACTGACACATAGTGAGCCGTTGTATAGCCATCAGCAGCAAATGGCGCAGCAGGTGGTGGCAGAATAATTTGTGGTGCCGGAGTGGCTGCATATACATCTTTCACCGTAGTGACTACCTGCCCCGGTAACAGACCGCCATTACGCGTTCTTGCTGTGATTTGAAAATGGCCGGAGGTCGTCTCGGTTAGCGTGGCTGTCGCCTTGCCGTTGGCACCTGTGATCACCAACGGTGACGACAACACCGTGGTTGCCGAAGTGGAAGACAATTGAATCTGCTCATTTGGTACCACACCTTGCGGGCCGGATGCCGTGATATTCAGGGTTACCACATCTCTGCCATCGCTCAACATGGTGGTTTTACTCGGTCTCACCGTCAGTACGCTGGCGTACGGTGTAAAGGTTAGTGACTGGGCGCTGGCCGCACCATAATTATCCTGCGCTGTCAGGGTAATTGCTTCGGCATAGGTATCGGTGATATTAAATACCGCCTGCCCGACAGCGTCACTGACAACCGTCGCAGCGGGTGTGATCAGTGCTCGCCCTGACTGGCTCAGGGTGATGGGTATACCAGCGTTAGGGTTACCATAAACGTCAAGCGCTTTCACTGTCGCTGTTACAACTGTTGCGCCATCTGCCGGCACGCCCGTAACAGGACTCAGTGCCAGTTTAACAGTGTTCCCATTAAGTGCTGTAATACTACCACTGCCAGAGCCAACGAAGGTCACCGTCGTATAACGAGTGAAAGCAGCCTTGCCAACACCCACAGTTGCATAAATATCCACAGTATCATTTAACACGTTGGTATCTGCAACCGTTACACTGACCATGCCGGACGCCGCCAAGCTGACCGCTGAGGATGCCGATAAGGCAACAATGCCATTATTGCGTGATTTAGCACTGAATACAGCCGTTTCTCCAGCCACCGGATTCCCTGCAAGATCCTTCAGCTGAGCGTTAATGGTATAACTGTAGGTACCATCTGCTGGCAGTCCGGAAGCCACGGGGACAGTGAACAGAATATTGGTCACTGTCGGATTGGGTGCTGGCACAGCAGGTGCGGCCACACCACCGGCTGTTGCCGTCACGGTTACGCCATCTGCCGCCAGATAAGTCAACGTTCTTGTGAATATGCCCTGAGCATTGGTAGTGCCGGTGACCGTTTGTGTAGTTACTGCGCCAACGACCAGCTGGTTGCCGGTGATCTGGACGGATACCGGCTGATTGGCCACCGGATTACCATTGGCATCCAGTGCGGTAACCGTCACAGTGGTCTTAGCCATGCCATTTGGCAGCCCCGTCACTGCGCCAAATGCGGTGTTCACTGTGGCTACGGTCGGCGGTACCGGCACGGGTGCAGGCGCTTGTGGCGCGGAGCCACAGGCGGAGAGCAGGCCTGTGGCCACCAGCATGAGTATCCATAAGCGTACCGCATTCAACATATTCATTCCAATCTCCAGCATATTCAAAATCTCACAGGCCGGGCGCAATCTGCGATACGCGCCCGGCAGTTCCATAGGAAAATATATTACCCGATTTTCAGAGTGTGCCCGGCGCAGCGCCTGGTTTCAGCACTTTCGGTGTCAGGAAAATCAGCAATTCATTGCGGTTATCCGTAACCGCCTTTTTCTTGAACAACAAACCAATCACTGGAAGCTCGGCCAGAAACGGCACTTTCGCTTTGTTATTGACCTTGTTCTGCGTGTAAATACCACCAATCACCACTGTCTCGCCGGAATGCATGTACACCGAGGTATTCACCTGTTTGGTATTGATACCCGTTGAGCCATTGAATACTACAGGAGAATCATTGGTCACCGATACATCCATGATAATGCCATCATTTGAGGTCACCTGCGGCGTAACATTCAGTGTCAGCGCCGCGCTCTGCAAAGTGGTGGTAGCCGGACTGTTCGCTGTTCCCGGTGTGGTAATCGGCACCTGTACGCCCTGCGTGATGGTTGCAGCCTTCATATTGCTGGTGATCACCCGGGGGCTGGATACAATCTTGATCTTGTTATCCGCCTCTGCAGCCGAAAGCTCCAGATTCAGGTTCACCGCGCCATTAAACGAACCCAGTGTCAGACCAATCGCGCCACCATTGCCAGGCCCGGTGCCGGCAGCCAGATCCACCAGATTTCCTGCCGTCATACCAGCAGCGCCGCCACCACCGACAAACGCAGCGGCATTACCCTGCGTCGTACCCGGTGCGCCGATGGCAACCACGCCGGGAAAGTTAAAGCCTGTTGTCTGATTCACGTAACCACCCCAGCGAATACCAAGATCCCGTTGAAAGTTGTTGGATGCCTCAACAATCCGGCTTTCAATCAGCACCTGCCGCACAGGCTGGTCGATTTTTGCCAGCAGACGTTTGATATTGTTGATAACTGCCCGTGTATCCTTGACAATCAGGGTATTGGTGCGCTTATCTACCAGCACGCTGCCCCGTGATGACAACAGGGTATCTCCTCCTGTATCAGTAGCAGCCTGCGTCTTCTTGTCAGCGCCTGTGCCAGTTCCTTTTGAAGCTGTTTTCAGCATTCGCTCCACATCTGAGGCCTTGGCAAAATTCAGCGTGATAAATTCGGTTACCAGAGGTTCGAGCTGCTCAGAGCCTTGCCGGGCAGCCAGTTTGGTCTGATATTCTGCCTGCAGAGCCTCCAGCGGTGCAATACGCAGTACATTACCCATTTGCTCCTTGCCCAGGCCTTTGGTTGTCAGAATAAGATCCAGTGCCTGATCCCACGGCACATCAATCAGGCGCATGGTAATCGTGCCGTTCACATCGCTGGCCATGATGATATTCAGATTGGCCATTTCAGCAATCAGCGTCAGCGCATTGCGTAAATCCATATCCTTCATATTGAAGGTCACCTTTTGACCAGCATACTTCATTGGCGCACCACCGCCATCGCCACTTGCAATATTTCTGGAGCCAGACAGCGGAGCCAGTCGCAGTGTGAACACATTGCCCTGCTGAAAAGTGGTAAACCTGGCTTTGTGACGAAGCCTGGCTACCACCCGTACCTGATCATTCAGCTGATAGCTGTCAAGCTGTGCAACCGGCCCGGGGAACTGACTGACATCCAGTGAACGCTCCAGTCCTTTCGCCAGTTTCATATGCTGAAGATCGACAATCACATTATCATTTTCTTCATGCACACTAACCACGGGATTAACGGAACTGGAGCGGATCACCACACGGGCCTCATCATCTGCCGGTTCAAAATCCACGCCTTCAACCACCTTTGGCACGGCCAGATCCGTATGCATGACGCGGCCAAGGCGCACCACCATCTGATCATTGCGCGCTTCCACCTGCTGCTGCATCGCCATGCCTGGCACCAGTGCCACAATAATGCGCAGCCGATCCTCAGCCTGACCAATCACCACATGACGAATCCGTTGTGCCGCATATTCATAAAATTCCTTGGCCAGCGCTGAATGCCCACCCCATAAATCAAGAATCAACTGCTTTTTATCCGCCGTCATGAATACATTATGGCTGGCATCCATGTGCTGGCCATTTAGCACCAGTTCAGTCATATCATCGCGATCAACCACCTGAATGGACGAGACCATGGCACCTGAATCGCTTTTGGCACCAATAGCCGTAAAACGTACCAGCACCGCATCAAGCTTTTGCTCAATGCGATAGGGAATACGACCACTTAAGCTCACTTCAATCACCGCATCCTTACCATCCATGCCGAGTTTCACATCCTGCACGCCCTCACCACCAGCATGAATATCCTGGACATCGGGCTTCACGCCTGTATTTTTGATCTTGAGCAAGAGACGATCCGGGTTATCAAGATCAAAATGTTCAAGCATCCCCATTTTATCCGCTTCAATGCGCAGGACATCACCATCAGCCGCATCCATCAGCGTCACACCGATAATACTTCCGGCACTGGCTGAACCCATCCACAGCAAGCAAGTCAATACGACTCCGATAACACCCTTACTCCAAGCTGCATTGCCTTTCATGACTCACTCCCTGCCCACACGGACATCAAACATTCACCATCAATATATCCGGTCACTGACATCATCGCCTTCTGCCTCGTCGCCCTGCCGACGCTGTTCCGCTTCCCTTCTCCACAAAACGATAGGTTGTCATTTTCCCGGTGACATTCAGGCTTCCCGGCTGACCTCCTGCGGTAATTCTCAGACCATTGATCGCCACAATCCGCGGCAACTCACCAACAGCACGCAAAAATGACAACAACTCGCGGAACGTACCTTTTAATTTGATTGACACCGGAATTTCCGCATAAATTGCCTTAACTGTTTCCGGTTGTGGCCTGAAAATCAGCAGATCCAGTCCTGCATCTTTACCACGCCAGGAAATCTCCTCCAGCAGTTCAGGGATTTTGGCTTTTTCCGGCAGCAGGCTTAGCGATACCGTCAGCTGTTTTTCCAGATCTTTTAATTCCTTTTTAAGCACAGGGAGCTTCTTCACCTTAATGCTTTTCGTAACAATCGCCTGCTTCTGGGTGGCAATTTTCTGTTCAGCAGCCGCAATCTGATCAAGCGTGTCACTGAGAAAAGAAAAATAATAAATCGCCATAATCAGCACTGCCGTGCCTGCCAGAATACCAAATTTGGCAGCCAGCGGCAGTGGCAGAATGGGACGCAGCGCCTCAAGATTCAGGGCTTCAGGATTCATCGCTTATTTCCCCTTCTTTCCACTGACATCTTCCAGTTTGGCAAAACTGGCCCGGATATCAAACACGCGAACAGGTGAATTCTTCTCCGTCTGTCGGCTGACCGAGCCAAGACGAACAGAGTCCTGCTGAAAATAGGGCGAGGCATCCAGCGCCCGCATGAAATCGGAAATCCCTTCGCTGGTGCCCGCTGCGCCCTTCATGATAATTTCCGTCTGCCCGTCAGACAACGACTTGATCCACACATTCTTCGGCATCACTTTTGATACTTCATAAAGCATATTCAGTGAGCGAAACCGCCCGACCTGCAACTCATCAATAATTTTCAGCTTGCTCTGAACCTCGCTGCGCTTCCCTTTAAGCGCTGCAATTTCCTGCAATTTCCCATCCAGCACCTTAACTTTTGCATCCAGTTCCTTTTGCTCGTCCAGCCTGGCGCTTAGCTGCATGCTTTCAAAAATATTCACCGCAATACACAACAACACCACCGCAGCCACGGTGGCCAGAAACCACATGATATGAACCAGAATCTGACGTTGGCGAAGTTTTGCGCGGTAGGGGAGAAGGTTAATGCGAATCATGCGTCGAAACTCCTCAAAGCCAGCCCTACGGGCACCACCAGCGCAGCGCCTTCCCGCTTCAGGTAATCGACATCAAACTTTCGCTTGTTGACCTTGATATGATCAAACGGATTCACCACCGAAGCGGAAATCCCCAAACGCTGCTCAATTTCTGTCGCAATATCCGGCAACAACGCGCAGCCGCCGGAAATCGACAAATGCTGCACCGGATGATCGCCATGATTGGCAGCGTAAAAATCAAGCGATCGTACGATCTCGGAAGTCAGCCCGACATAAAACCTGTCCAGTGCCTCAGGACTTACTTCATGAAAACGTTCTTTTTTCATTGCCTCAGCGGCCTGATAGCTGATATTATGCTCTTTCTGGATTTCTTCGGTGAGGTTCTGACCACCATAAAACTGGTCGCGCACAAATGCCATTTTACCACTTTTAATAATATTCACGTTCACCAGATTGGCACCAACATTGATCAGGCCAATCGCCTGCTCCTCCTCACCATCAGCAATTTCTTTCGGCGAAGAGGAAAACACGCCCATCATTTCGGAAGCATTTTCCAGCGCAAAGACGGCACAATCGACGCACTTCGTGGTCAGCCCTGCCTCGCTGAGAACAAGCTGATAATCATCAACAATTTCGCGTTTACATGCCGCCAGCACCACATCCATCTGGCCCGGCTCATCAGGGTTTTCCCCCAGAATCTGAAAATCGAGGTACACTTCATCAATATCATAAGGAACATGCTGATCCGCCTCGATCTCAATCTCCGCCTCGAGATCAAACTCGCTCATCAATGGCAGAGAGATATTTTTAATAATCACCGCGTTACCGGATACAGCCAGTGCCACCTGACGTGTTGATGGTTTGGCCTGTTCCAGCGCGTCAACCAGCCCCTGGGAAACCGCCATGGAATCAATAATCATATTTTCCACAATCGCATCCCGGGGCAATGGCACCATGGCAAAAGATTTCAGCGTATAGCCAGCGCGCGTCTTGCCCAGCTCAACCAGTTTGATACCAGTCGAACTGATATCAATAGCCATCAAATCTCTGGATTCAGGAGAGAATAAACCCACATCAACTCCCTTGCTGCGCACGTCTGAAGCACGCTCGCTGATGATCACGCCTCACCGGCATGCTTTGCTCAAGTTCAAGTGATACTCTCACAAACGGACGCAACTTACTTTATTACAAGCATTATTGTCAAGAAAAAACTTCATTCACAAACGCGAAAGCGCTGTCAGCGAGTCCTCTGGCAGGCCACCCCGGGTCAGATAACGCGCCATTTGCTGCCGAGCCTGCTGTTTTTTTTCCATGGCATTAAGGCATAATGCATCATAATAATAAAGGTTTCGCGGCGCACGTTCGTTATCAGCAGCCTGTGCAAACTGGGCGTGAGCATCCGCATAGCGATGTTGCCGCCACAATAACCTGCCGCGCCGGTACATTGCATCCACATCCCCGGCATCGACCACCAGTTCGGCAGCAAAAGCCGCCAGTGCTGCATCATCTTTGCCCAGCCGCTCCAGGGATACACCACGGTTGTAGTTCGCATCATTATAGTCATGATCCATCGCCAACACCCGGTCAAACACCTTAACAGCAGCAGCATAACGCTTAAGCTGCATTAGCTGGTAACCATAACGATGCCAGGCGCGTGCCGTGTCAAACACTTCTGCTCTGACTTTTCGTCGCTGCAACTCAGCCTGTTTCAGCCTCAGCGGATACGCCCCTTCTGCGCGTGCCAGTTGCTCCAGGCGACGGTAAAGCATGGAACGCCTGATTTTTTGTCTGGCATGCAAAACGGCATCAGCAGGAAATGCCTCGTTTATCTCACCTGTCAGAGTCTGGCGAATATCCGACATACGCATCTTTTCAACAAGCCGACGCTTTAGGCGATCAATCCCCTTGCTGCGCAAATGCGCCATGGCATATTCCAGTTCAGGGTGATCAACAGAATTGATCACCGCATTGCCTTCATCAATCAGGCGATAAGCATCGCTGATCAGCAGCTGATACGGCAGCCAGTCGCTGACAATATTGTAACGCTCCATCATATCCCGACGCAATCGCTCATTGTTCACCACCACCTGCCGCTGATGCGCCATCAGCGGTGCATCTGAACCGATCAGCAGAAAATAGGCCGATTTGATGTACAACAGGGCACAATGCCTAAACTGCGTTTTCATGGTACGCAGAATAATCTGCGCTCCTTCATCACCAATACGCGAATCCATCCATGTGACATAGATCCCGTCGCGATTGAGCCGCCGCTTCACCGATACCAGAAAATCCGTGGTGTACAGCTTGGAGGAACTGAAATACAGCGGTGTCGTCACTGTATTGAGAATCAGGTTATAGTGTTCACCGCCAGCTTTCATCGCATGAATGGCATCATCCACTGTGATCTTCACACGCGGATTATGCTCAATATCATAATTCCACTCGGCCATGCGATACAGATTATCCCTCACCACCGAATTGATTTCTATGACATCGGTATGATCGAAAAACAGGCCAACGGTAGATGCTGTTGCGCCGCTCCCCAGCCCCAGCACCATCGCTTTTTTCAAATCAGGGGCATACATACTGGAGATCGCTCCCACCACTTTTTCCGATGAATTATTCAACGGGATACTGATATAGCCATTGATAAAGAAATAGGGTTTGCCATCCATCCAGTTAATCGAAAACACATCCTGGTAACCCTTGTAACGATCCGGGAACGAAACCGTTGATCGCGCATCACGAAGGTCTTCGATATCCTGATAGTTGGTATAGCTCAAATACAGCAGATCTTCATCCCACCACCAGTGAAAACTAACCCAGCCACACAGTAACACCGACATGGCAAGCAGCGTTTTTCGCCAGTCAGGATGCCACTGCTGCC
>JALSZZ010000099.1 GCA_027075825.1 Mariprofundaceae bacterium
GATTTCGTCTGATATTGCACAGGCCAATGCCATGGTGATGTTATATGGTCATGGTGGCGCTGATGCCGGCGCTGTAGATGTCCGGCTGGAGCAGGCAAGAGAGGTATTGGCGCAGTGGGATGCGACGACCGGGGGTGATAGTGGTGAAGGTATAAATTTGGCGGCGATCAAAAGCGCGCTGAACAGTTATGAAGAAAAGTGGAGGGGGCTTGTCAGCTCGAAAGAGAGGCTCGGGCTCAGCGAAAAAGAGGGATTGCGTGGTCAGCTCCGCCAGGCAGTGCATGCGGCCGAGGCAGAAATCAAACTGGCAGATGATGATACGCTGCTGGCATCGATGCTGATGCTGCGTCGGCATGAGAAAGATTTCATGTTGCGAGGCAAGGACAAATATATCGATAAGTGGAACGGCGAATGGACCCGTTTTCACGACCTGTTGCAGGAGACGAGGTTGCCTGCAGCAAAGAAGTCGATGGTGAGTGAGAGTATGGCGCAGTACCGGCAAGGTTTCCTGAACTATGTTGCTGGTGTGCGGGATTATGCGGAAAAGGAAGCGTCAATAGGCAGCTTCTTTGCAAAAGAATTGCAGCCCGGACTGCAGCAGGCAGATGGAATCCTGGGGCGGGTGATTGAGAGCTATCGGCAGGCCAGTGAAGAAGTCCACGGCAAGATGGGTTATGTCTATTGGGGGGTCATGCTACTTATTCTGCTGATTACCGGGGGGCTGGTGATGTTTGTATCGCGGACGATCACGCGACCGTTGAATCGAGTGGCCAGGGCCATGGATCAGCTGGATGATGGCGACACCAGTGCCGATCTGTCTGATGTAAGGATGGCCGGGGTGATTGGCATGCTGGTGGAGTCATTTGGCAAACTGAAAGATACAGTGGGGCGCTCCTACATGCTGGGCCAGATCACCGAAGTTATCCAGTATCCGATTATGCTGGCGGACAAGGATACACTGGTGATTCAGTACCTGAATCCGGCGGCTGAGGCATTGTTCAAAACGATTGAGCATACATTGCCTTGCCGGGTTGATGAAATGGTGGGCAAGAATATCGATGTTTTTCATAAGGATCCTTCCCATCAGCGGCGTTTCCTGGCGAATGAGGGAAATCTTCCGGCAACAGCGCAGTTTCAGGCCGGAGAGCGACAGATTAAGTTCTCCGCCTTCCCGATTCATAATACCGAAGGGGAATGGGATAAAATCCTGGTCTGCTGGCAGGATGTAACGGAAGAACTCGAGCTTGCCACGGCATTTGAAAAGCATATTGCACATGTGGTTGAGGACATGATTGCTTCCAGCAGCCAGATGCAGGCTTCTTCAGAGGCATTGTCTTCCATGGCCGAACAGTCTTCTGCGCAGGTTCAGACCGTCGCGGAGAATGCCGGTGAGGCGGCGCATAATGTGGCAACAGTGGCCAGTGCTGCCGAGGAGTTGTCGGCCTCGATTGCGGAGATAGCACGGCAGGTTAATCATGCCGTGTCGATGTCCGGCCAGGCAGCCAAGGAGGCAGAAGGAAGCAACAGTATTATGCAGCGCCTGGCAGATGCATCGCAGGAAATCGGAGAAGTGATTCAGGTGATTACTGATATCGCGGAACAGACGAATCTGCTTGCGCTGAATGCCAGTATTGAGGCGGCACGTGCCGGCGATGCAGGTCGTGGTTTTACGGTCGTGGCCAGTGAGGTGAAGGAGCTGGCCAGTCAGACAGCACAGGCGACGGAACGGATTGCCAAGCAAATTTCCGATATTCAGTCGGAGAGTCGCGAAGCAGCACAAGCGATCAGTCATATTGCCAAGGTTATTGGTGAGATGAATGAGATTAACCGGAGTATTTCCGTTGCGGCGGAAGAGCAGAATAAAGCCACGCATGAAATTGCCCGCAGTGCGCAGTATGCCAGTCAGGCGGTGCAGCAGGTAACGGATGTTATCGGAGAGGTTTCGGCAGTTGCCGGAGATACCGGCAAGGCTGCATGTGAGGTACTGGATGCATCGAGCAATATGCGTGGAAAGTCTGAGAGCCTGAATGTGCAGGTGGCCGATTTTTTGGGCGCATTGCGGCGCTAAAAGGAGGGCGCCGACAATATGGTGAAAGGCTTCGCTCCAACCGTCATGCGTGTGGTTGTGTGCGCATAATGGAAACAGGCAAACAGTTGTCAGAAGTCTGTGAGAATGCGGGCGCGCCGATATCTGTACAGGAAGAGGGTACACCAAGGCTGAAGAATACAGGCTCCCATACCCGACGGGAATGGGTTGTGCTGGGTGAAAGGGTGCTCTCGCATCCACGTTATGCGTTACTAATTGTCGCGGCGCTCACCCTTGTTACTTTTGACAAGCATACGGTGGTGCTGGCCAGCATGGGGGTGTTTTTCTCGCTGGATCTGGCTGTACGCATATGGCTGCAACATGCCCGTGGATTTTCGGACCGACAGGAGACTGTTTTTCTGCTGCTTGATGCGCTGGCAACAGGGAGCCTCCTGATGTCTCTGATGTTGCCTGTGAATATGCTTTCAGGCGGGATGTATTTGCGCCTGGCCCGGTTGCTTCGCGGTATGTATATGCTGCGTATGCTCAGGGTTTTTCGTTTTCTGACTTACGAGACCTTTATTTATTCCATGCCATTTTCCATGTTGATTCTGGCACTGGCCGCCATGGCGGTATTGATGCCCGGCAGTGCCGTATTTATCGGCATAATGCTGATGCTTGAAAGTATGTGTCGCGCTGTGGCTGTGAACCGGACGATCGAGGCAGGTTGGCGTTACCGCGCGGAGATGACTTTTGTTGGCTTTGATTTTCTGCTGTGTGTTTCATTGCTGAATATTGTTCCGGGGCTGGATCCGATATGGGTATTGTTGCGTGCGTTACGCTTTTTCGTGATGCTTAATCCGCTTGCCAATTTGTTGCGGGCAATTGTGGCTGTGGTCTCCCTTGATGAAGTGCGGAAGGAAAGTGCCATGCTGGCAGGAATGTTCGCGCTGTTGATGTTCCTGACATCGATGGCGGTGTTGTATTTATACCCTCAAATGGATTTGAGTGATAATGATGTGCTTGATCGCGCTGATTATTCTCCCTGGCAGGTTGTTTTATACAGTTTTCGTATTCTGCTGGATCCGGGGGCGGCGCCTGCAGATGCATTCACGCCATGGCTGGCATTGATATCCATGCTGATTGTACTGGCCGGCATATTTTTCTTTGCACTTTTTGTTGGCCTGGGCTCCAATGTCATGCATTACCTTTTGCAGCAGCTGGCCAATTCCCCCTTGTCTGCCCGGGAAAGTATTCTGGTGGCGGGCTGGAATCACCAGGCATTGCCGGTATTGAAAATGTTTGACCGTATGTGCATGCGATTACGGCGTTCATTTGCATCCGTGTGGTTGTTTCATGGCGAAGTTCCGGTCGGCGCACGAAGTGTCGGGAGGTGGCTGGCTGTGCGCCATGTTGGCGTTGGTGCCAGGCATGTGATGCAAAGCTTTCGCCTGACGGGAGTTCGCAGTCTGTTCCTGTTTCATCCGCCAGCAAGCAGTGGTGGCGGGGGCGATTTTGTGGATTTACATGCAATCGCCCGGGAAGCGCAAGCCGGGCATGATGGCCGAAGCCTGGTGATTGCAGATGCGACCTTGCCGGGAAGTGTACGGGATGTCTATGACGCATCTCTTGGTATCAAGGTGCTAGATTCTGCCTCGCTCAAGGCACGCATGCTTTATCAGATGCATCATTGTGCCTATATGCCTGAGCTTGGCGCTCGCATGTTGAATGCTATTAACGGGGAGGCAGGGCTGCATGCCCTGCAATGGACAATGTCATTGCGGGTTGCGAGTGGCTGTGTGTTTGTATCGCCGGATGGTGTTGAGGTGTCGCTGGAATCCTGGCTAACGTGCTGTTTCGAGCAAGGGCTTAATTTGCTCGCTGCCAGAGACCGTCAGGGGCGTTTTGTTCTGTTCTCCGATCTTTGTCGTGATGTTGATGAGGATTTCGATATGACCCATGTTCTGGGGCTGGGTGAAGAGCCATCCTTGTGGCCAGAGATTATGAAGCGTGCAGCGGCCAGGTCGCCGGTGACGCAAACGGATAGTCCTGTCAGGGCATTTACATGGCCGGAAACATGGGATTTGCGGTTGATTTTTATTGGCTGGCATGAGGGGTTGCCAGCCATGGTCGAGGAAATGGCGCTGAAACATCATAAATTGTCCGTTCATGTTTTGACACCATGTGAGGGTATGGTGCTGGAACAGCGGGTTGGACGCATGCAGCAGGTTCTGGCACACGCTGGTGAGAACAGCGACTGTGAAGTTGATGTGCAGGTGCATGCCTGGGATGGGCTCGACATGCAAGTGCTGATGCCCATGCTCAAAGGGTGCAAGGTAATCATGCTTTATCCTGAAAATGGTGATGGCAATGAAGATTCATGTCTGGAGCTGTGGTTCCATGAAGTGGCCCGGCTGCTTGACGAGCGCAAGGCAAAGGTGAAATGGTGGACGCCACCCAAGCTTATGGTTTTACCAAGGGCTGCTGAAAACATTGAAATCCTGAGTCGAGCAGCGCGCGGCTATACGCATATTACCGTTGATATTGGTTCGCCGGATACGTTTCACGATGTGTTTATGGCCAGGCAGCTACTCAGTCGGGCACGCTTTCACACCCATCCGGAGCAAATGGAGCTGGATGGTGTGGTTTACGACTTTATGCATGTGGTACTGAGCGATGCTGTCATTATCGAAGACGTGGATATGGAGCGCATGCTGGCTGATCATAATGCCGGATGGAGTGAAATATACCAGGAGTCACTGCGGCGTGGATGGATTCTGACTGCTTATATGTTGCCGGACAGGGGTGAGGCTGCAGGTGTTTTTGAGCTGCTGGAGCGTTGCTTTCCCGCCAACACAGCTGATGCCGAGAGTTGTATTCACCTGCTGGCCGGCGCACAGGCCCTGGACGGCGAGCTGCCCCGACAATCGGTCAAATGGCTTTTCTGTCGTCGAGGTGTTCTGGCGGAGGCAAAGAGGGAGCTCCCGGAGCAGGCTGATAAACCACCGCTGGTGGAACAGGCGGATGTCTTATCGTCCGATGATGAGAAAGAAAAAGCAAAAGTTGCAACAACTTCTGCCGATATAGAAAGTGTTGGGCATGTAACATTGTCTCAGGTGGATCGTGCCGCAGAGGCAAATATGGCTGTCAAGCCGGATATACGTGTGCCGGCAGAAGTGGCAAAAGAGGGGGTGGTTATGGAAGGTCGGGTCTGGCCGGAAGTCGCCGATCATCGGCTGCTGAGCGTCTTGCGGAAGCAGATATCCGGTGCGCTGGAATTGCTCAATACAAGTACCGAGGAAGGCCTGGTGAAGCTGAGTCAGGCCATGGATCGGGATGCCAGTGGCGAGTTGACAGAAGATATTATGGGGGCGTTGACAGATTTGCAGAATATCGACCGGGTGATGCAACGCCTGCGCAATGTGGAAAGTTGTCTGGCCGACTGGGCTTCTTCCTGTGCTGATCAACAGAGTTATGAAAGTCTTTGGAAAGATGAAGTTGAAAAGCGCTATGTGATGGAAGAGGAACGAGAAGTGTTAAGGAGCGAACTATGAGCGGGACACCACGCATATTGATCGTAGAAGACTCAACAATGGTTCGAATCACCGTGAAGCGGACCCTGGCTGCTGTTGATTTTGAAGTGGACGAAGCACGTGATGGTATGGAAGGACTGGCAAAGGCAAGGGACGCACAGGGGGAGCCCTATGATCTTGTGCTGACGGATCTGAATATGCCGAATATGGATGGCCTGTCCATGATTCAGGAGATACGCCAGATCCCGGCTTATGTCGAAACGCCCATTGTTATGCTGACAACAGAGTCGGGCGAGGAAAAGAAAAGTATAGGGCATGAATCAGGTGTTTCAGCCTGGCTGGTGAAGCCGTTTGAGCCGGATGAACTTGTGGAAATGGTAGGCGGCATGCTGTTCTGAGCGAGACCGAAGATGGAGGGTTGCAATGGATAAGGAACTGCTCGCTGAGTTTTTGTTGGAAAGCAACGAGAATATGTCAACTATTGAACAGCAGTTGATGGATCTCGAGAGTAATCCCGGGGATGCCTCCCTGCTGGATGCGATTTTCAGAACCATTCATACCGTTAAGGGAAGTTGCGGATTTGTTGGTTTGAAACGTTTGGAGAAGGTTGCCCATGCCGGCGAGAATGTGTTGGGCAAGATGCGGTCCCATCCCGGTTCGGTTACCGCTGATATTATTTCGCTATTGCTTGAGTGCGCGGATGCCATTCAGGTGATTCTTCAGGGGCTTCAGGAGCATGGCTGTGAACCTGTGGAGGATTATGCCGTGCTGATCGAAAAATTGCATGAAGCGGAAAGCATGATTGGTAATGCGTCTCGGCAGGATGGCGGCGAAGCAGGCCAGGGTAAGGTTGTGCCTGGTTGGCTGGCCGATTTTCCTGATGAGGGTATGACGCTGTTGCGGGAGGGCCTGGAAACACCTGAGCAGGTATTACAGGCCGGTTTTAACGTCATCAAGGCTATTGAGGGTATTGCAGCGCCCCGGGCGCTGAAGATTCTCGGAGCAGCAAAGGTGGCTGCCGGGAAGACCAGGCGTGAGAAGGAAACCACGGAACAGGCGGATAGCACCAAAGTGGACAGGGAAGCGACTGCAGCCGGCCCTGCGGCGGCGCCGACATTAAAAGTGGCCACGAGTAATGAAACCCGGAGTGAGCCTGCCGCCGGGAAAACATCCTCGCCGGCACCTCAGGTCACTGAAACTATTCGTGTGAATGTATCACTGCTTGATTCCCTGATGAATCAGGTGGGTGAACTGGTGCTGACGCGTAACCGACTGGTGCAACTGGCTTCATCGCTGAGTTCTGCAGCTCTGAGCGAAGAGGGAGAGGCGCTGGATGCGTTCAAGTCGTTATTGCCACTGAGCAGGGAACTTAACCATATTACGGAAAGCCTGCAGGATCAGCTATTGAAAACACGCATGCAACCGGTATCCACGATCTGGGGAAGTGTGCCGAGGATTGTGCGGGATATCGGAAAGCAATTAGACAAGAAAATTCGCGTTGTTATGGAAGGCCAGGATACCGAACTTGACAGAACGATATTGTCAGCATTAAAGGATCCTCTGACGCATATTATTCGCAACAGCTGCGATCATGGAATTGAGTCGCCGCGACAGCGCCTTCAGGCCGGCAAGCCGGAAACAGGTACGGTGACATTAAAGGCATCCCAGGAGGCCGGCTCCATTCTTATTACAATCAGTGATGATGGCGGCGGTATTGATGCGGGGAAAGTCAAGCAGAAAGCTGTGGATATGGGAGTGCTGGATAACAGCATGGCCTCATCTCTCAGTGATGCTGCAGCCCTGCAGTTTATTTTTCATCCGGGCCTTTCAACGGCTGAAAAAGTTAGCAACTTTTCCGGGCGTGGCGTTGGCATGGATGTGGTGAAAAATGCCATCGAAAAAGTCGGGGGAAGTGTCGATATCCAGAGTGAGCTTGGATCCGGCACAACGCTATCTATCCGGATACCCCTGACCATGGCCATTATTTCCGGCATGCTGGTGAAGTGTTGCAACCAGCTGTATGCCTTGCCGCAGATCAGTGTGCAGGAACTGTTGGCAGCTGATGCTGATTCGCCTCACTGGTGCATGGTTGCCGGCAAGCCGTTTTTCCGTTTAAGAGGATTGTTATTACCTGTTATTCGGCTTGGGGACGCGCTTGAGTTGCCGGGAGAGCATATGAACCGGGGCAGTATTGTGGTGATCAGTGCCGGCAAACGTCGTGTTGGCGTGCTGGTGGATGACATTCTCGGCGCCGAGGAGCTGGTTGTGAAACCATTGGGGATGCATTTCTCGGAAATCGATATGTTCGGCGGATGTTCGATTCTAGGCGATGGCAGTGTGGTTCCTATTCTGGACTGCAACGGACTGATACATCGAATGAATATTCCACTTGAGGCAGAAGGAGTCGGCAATATGCCTGATGAGGTTCAGCATCAGGATCATGAAAGTGACAAGCAATATACGCTGGTATTCGTTGCATCCGGTAAACGATATGCCATTCCAATGCTGCTGGTTGAGCGTCTGGAGATGGTCGCGGCCGGTGATATTGAGCAGGTGGCTAACAGGGAGGTTCTGCAATATCGGGGGCAGGTAACTCCTGTACTACGCTGGAACCGAATTATGGATGCTGAAGAAATACAGAGTGATGAATTTTGCTGTCTGATTCTTGCGGATAATGATAAACGTATGTGCCTGCAGGTGGACAGGATCGAGGATATTCTTGAGGCTGAACTGCATATCAGCATGAAATCTTCGGAGCCACTTCTTCTTGGTACGGCAATCATTCAGGGTAAGGCAACGGAAGTCGTGGACGTGTTTGAATTGCTGAAAGTAGCTAATCCCGACTGGTTTTGTGGAAAAGAGGATGTGCATGAGCGCCGCAAGGTATTATTTGTCGAGGATGCACCATTCTTTCGCACGATGCTAACACCTGTTCTGGAAAGCCAGCATTTTGAGGTCTGGCATGCCGGCGATGGGCAGCAAGCATGCGAGATTCTGGCGGAAAAGATACCGGATATTGTTTTGACGGATATCGAGATGCCTCGCATGGATGGTTATGAACTGGCCAGGCGTATTCGACAGAACGAACGATTCGAAGGGGTTCCTGTTATTGCCATTGCATCATCTCCTCCGGCTGAGAGTGATGAGCGCAGGCGATTGTTTGATGTTGTACTGGGCAAGACCGACAAGGATGCGCTGACGGCCTGTTTGTCGGAAATTAATCAGCCGCTGCTCCCGAGAAACAGTAAAGATAAGGATGTTGCGATGTTCAGTGGCCCGATGCTGGTTGGAGGAAGGTCCGGTGAATAATGCATTGGGGGAGCTGTTCAGTTGTCGAGTCGGGGAACAATGGCTGGGATTGCCCGTTGATCAGGTGCTGGAGGTGGTAAATCATCAGCGGGTAACGCCGATGCCCTTTTCACCGCCCTATATTCTTGGTCTGATGAATTTGCGAGGGCAGATTATTACGCAAGTTGATGTGCGCGTACTGACAGGGCTGGATGTGTCGGAACAGCAACAACGAGTCTATGTGGTGATTGTTCGCTCCGGGTCGGGTGAAAGTGTAGGTCTTGTTGTTGATGAGGTGGGGTCGGTGAGCGCGGCTGAGCTGTCTGCATATGAAAAAATTCCTGACACCCTGGCATCAGTCTGGCAAAAAGTTGGTGAAGGCGTGATCAAGGATAACGAGCATGTGGTGGTGATTGTGAATGTAAATCGCTTGCTGGAGCTTAGCCTGCCGTCTGGCCAGGACCATATTGGTTGCGAAAATACTCCTGATACCGTGCTCCACTGAATCTGAGACCGCACAATAATTGTGCTTATAGTTCCAAAGGAAAGTGACTATAATCTGGTTATCTGAAATGGATTAGTAAGAGGCGTAGTTCCGAGGCCTTCTCTTTTTCATCAGCAGATTAAATTAATAATAC
The DNA here is from genome assembly GCA_027075825.1 of Mariprofundaceae bacterium. GTDB lineage: Bacteria > Pseudomonadota > Zetaproteobacteria > Mariprofundales > Mariprofundaceae > AB-137-C09. Next base: position 9,486 of record JALSZZ010000099.1, read on the forward strand.
GAGAGAGCGCTGAAACAGTGAAGATAAGCCTGTTGATTGCAGATGACAGCCCTGTGTTCAGGCATTTTCTGAAGCAATGCATTGCGGATATGAAGGGGATCGAAATCGTGGGTGAAGCACGAGATGGTGTTGATGCCCTGGAAAAAATGCAGGCACTACGTCCGGATGTGATGACGCTGGATATGACCATGCCCCGGCTTGACGGCATCCAGGCCTTAAGGGCAATGCGGCGAAGAAAAATAGGAACCAAGGTCATTGTGCTGACAAGCAGTGATGAGCCAGAAGCCAAGCTGGTTGTTCAGGCATTGAGTGAGGGGGCAAGCGAGTTTGTGCTCAAACCTAATGGTTTTTCCGGACAAGCAAAAAAAGAGCTTTCGGATTCTCTGCAGCTTTTGCTTCGGTCTGTGGTGCGCAAAACAAAGCCTGTGGCCAGGCGGGAGCCAGCCAGAATGGACAGGGTTTCACGGAGCACATCTTGTCCGGATGTGCTTGCTATTGGTGCCAGTACCGGTGGTCCGGCTGCATTGCAGGAATTGTTTGGCCGCTTGCCAGTTTCTTTCCCACTCCCAATTGTGGTGACCCAACATATGCCAGCCAACTTTCTGCGTTGTTTCGTGGATCGTCTGGATCATGAGTTGTCGCAAAATGTTTGTCTGGCCGAGGAAGGAATGCCGCTTGATGCAGGGGCAATTTATTTTGCACCGGGAAACAGGCATCTGCAGATTGTGCGGCAGGACCATGCGTTGCGTTGCCATCTCAGTGATGCCCCCCCCGTACATCATTGTCGACCTGCTGTTGATCCCATGTTTTTTTCCCTGGCTAAACTTGCGCCTCTTGTGCGTACGCTGGCTGTCGTACTGACCGGTATGGGAGAGGACGGTGCCGCCGGTAGCGTTGCCTTATGTCGGAGTGATGGTTATATTATCGTGCAGGATGAAGCAAGCAGTGTTGTCTGGGGGATGCCCGGAGCAGTGGTTGATCGTGGCGGGGCTCATGAAGTCGTTCCTCTGGAGAATATCGCCGAGAATATCATGAACCGGTGTCTGAAGTCGCCATGATGCCTGGAGGGAGTAGTGCAGGAGGAGGAGTTCGAGTTTTTCCGTAAGCTTCTTCTTGGGCAAAGTGGTTTTGCACTGGAACGCCAGAAAATGTACTTATTGCAGGGGCGCCTGAAGCCATTGCTGGTAGAACATGGTATCTCCATGCGCGAGCTTGTTGTCCGTCTCAGAAGCGAAGAGCAGGTTTTGATGAGGCAGGTTGTTGAAGCCATGATGACCTCGGAAACCTTGTTTTTCCGGGATGATTATCCGTTTGATGCCCTGTGTACAATAATTCTCCCGAAATTTGCGAATACCTCTGGCCAGATTCGGATTTGGTCGGCGGCCGCGGCGACAGGTCAGGAGGCCTATTCCATTGCCATGTCGGTGGCCGACAGAGTGCCGCACATATTTCCCCGCCTGAGTATTATGGCGACGGACATCTCTGCAAAAGCTCTGGCGCGAGCAAAAGCTGGAATATATTCTGATATGGAAGTCCGGCGCGGGGTGTCTGATGCACTGCTGGCGAAGTTCTTTGAGCGAGATGGAGGCCATTGGAAGATTCGACAGCATATACAGCGCAAGGTTTATTTCCAGGAGGTTAATCTGGTGGCAGATGACTTACCCTGCCGCATGCATGCCGCGGGATCCTTCGATGTTATTTTTTGCAGGAATGTGCTGATTTATTTTGATGCGGAAGTGCGCAGGAAAGTCATTGATAACCTTTCCCGTTGTATGAATGCTGACGCTTTTTTGCTGACAGGAGGAGCCGAGAAGGCGGAAGGTGTCCGGTCAGTATGGCAGCGTATTCCTGTTGGGAGGCATCATATATGGCGGCTGATGGAAAGGGCTCGATGAGGCGGTTGTCTCTCGGGGTCGGAGAGTGACTCTTTTGCGTAAGTCGGTGATAATATGCTGATTCGGGATATCATGAATGACAACCCTGTCCATGTTTCTCCCCGTTCAACTCTTAGTATGGTTGTTGCCCTTATGGTCGAGAAAAATATCGGCTTTATGGTTGTGTCAGAGAATGGCCGGGCAGTTGGGGTGTTAACTGAAGGGGATCTGGTAAGCCTTGCTGCCAGAGGAATTGATATGACCAGTGCCCAGGCGAGAGAATATATGCATTCTCCTGTGTTCACCGTGCAAATGGATGCCAGTGTATTTCATGCCTATGATGCGATGGTGCTGCGGAAAATCAGGCACCTGGTGGTTAGTGATCATAACGGGCTGTTGGCGGGTGTGGTCACCATGTCCAATTTTATTGCCAATCTGGCTATTGGGCATTTTTCAGAGCTGCAGCGTGTGACAGATATCCTGCACCCGGTGAAAGTGACCGTGACGACACAGACGCCGCTTGTTGAAGTGATTCGTCTGATGGATCAGTACAAACATGCCATGGTTGCTATTGATGAAGGCGGGCAGGCTGTTGGCATATTGACCTCCCGAGGTGTTGCGCGCCTGTGGCATATGACACAGGGAGAAATGACCGAAACGAAAATGGCTGATGTTATGCGTCCGGTACACACCATTCATTATCGGGAGTTTGTACCGGAAGCATCGACATTGATGAAGCAATACCGTACGCGTCATCTAATCGTTGTCGGTGACCAGGGTCAGTATCAGGGATTGCTTACGATCAGCGATGTGGCACATAGCGTCGAAGGTCGCTATGTCGAGTTCATGCGTTCGCTTATGCGTGATGCTGAGGCTGGTTTTCCGGCAGCAGGAGAACAGGATAATGCGCTTTTCGAACGCAATCCGAATGCGGTGTTCTTCTTCGATCTTGATGGAAAGATTTGCCATATTAACCCGGCATGTATTCTGTTAACCGGCTATGCATCTGAGGCACTGCAGGGAAAGTCACTTGAGCTGTTGTGTGCCGCTGACAGTTACAGCAGTGCATTGAGGGCATTTTCGTCAGCCAGAGCGGGCGAGGCGCAAAGCGTGCAGGTCCAGTTATGCGGAAATGGGGGTGAACCTGTTTATACCTTCATGAGTTTTGTCCCGGTTGTATCTGGCGGAGTGGTTGATGGCATCTATGCCGTCGCCTTTGATATTACCGAGCGGATATTATATGAGAATCGCTTGTATCGATATTCCCAGGCGTTGCAACAGGCGAATGAAGCCATTGTGATTGCAGATCACGCGGGCGTTATTGAATTCGCCAATCGTCGTATGCATCAACTGTTTGGATGTTATGACGGAGAATTGTCCGGTCGATGTGTTTTTGATTTTGAATATCTGCAGGGGGAAGAAAGTACATATCGTGCACATGTGTGGCCTGCAATTACAAACGGGATGCCGTACAAGGGCGAGTTTCTGCATCAGGATGTGCAGGGACGGCGTCTGGCGCTGGAGGTTTCCTGTGCCCCGGTGTGCCTGCCGGATTCCGGGCATCCTGTTTTTTTTACCATTATCTATGAAGATATGTCTGACAAACAGGCACGAACAGCACAAATGTTGCATGCCCAGAGAATGGAAACGGTTTCTATTCTCGCCGCCGGTGTTGCCCATAATTTTAACAATTATTTAGGGGCGTTCAGCGCTTCGGTATATATGATCAGGCAACAGCTTTCTGACAGGCCAGAGGTGGTCGAGCGTCTGGACAAGTTACAGAAGCTGACAAATGGCGCGGCTGCGCTGGTTGATCAGTTGTTGACGTTTTCGCGCAAGGACAGAACGCCACCGGAGGTTTTTTCCTGGTCTCAGCTGGTTGCGGAAACACGTGGGCTGGCGCGTGTGTTTATTCCACGAAATGTCGCGCAACATTGGGATGTTGATGAAGGTATTTGCATGTATGGCAGCGCCGGACAAATTCAGCAGTTGTTGCTGAATTTACTAAAGAATGCCTGTGATGCAGTCAGGAATGCCGAGAATCCGGAAATTCGAGTGTGTCTGAAAACTGTTATGCTGGAAGACGAGCAGCTTTTGCGACGGAGAAAGGCATTAGGTGAGGATTATGTTATGCTGATGGTGAAAGATAACGGATGTGGCATTGATGAGCATGACAGGAAATTTATTTTTGATCCGTTTTTCACGACTAAAGGAGAAGATGAAGGAACCGGCTTGGGGCTTTCGATGGTCTATGCGGCGGCGCAAGCCCATCATGGTTGGGTTGATGTCTGTTCTGAGCCTGGAGAGGGTTGCGAATTTCGGCTTTATTTCCCAAAGATCCAGCGCGGAATCGAAGCGGCATATGTGGATGTCGGGAATATGGTGATTAAATGATAAAATTCGTTGGACAGTTGCATGTCAGGCATGGTTGCCTTATTATGGGATATAAGGGGATATTTTGAAATCGGTTTTGTTTGTCAGGCAGCCTATTTTTGATGCGGAGCAGCGGGTTTATGCCTATGAGCTGGTCTACCATGTGGCCAGGGAACATGATGAGGATCGGCTGATTACGATGGAAGGGTTGCAGGAGCTGTTGCGACATTTTTCTGCAGGCAGATCATCCTCAGAAAATGTCTTTATCAATGTATCCTGGCCTTTTCTGCACAATGAACTTCGCAATGCGACGTGTCCGGATTTGTTTTCGCTGGAAGTTCAAGGGGGGCTTTCCCAAGACAATAACGAGGCAGGGTTGCTGAGGCAATGGAAACAAAAGGGATTTATTATTGCTCTGGATGATTTTGCAGAGGTGGATACCTCTCTGTTGGCCGTCGTGGATGTCGTCAAGATTGATATTATGACTTATGACGGGGATTTGGAAGAACTTGTGCGGATGTTGCGGAAATATGATGTAAAACTGCTTGCTGTGGAAGTGGAGACATATGGGCAGTTTGAGTTGTGCAAGCGTCTTGGATTCGACTTTTTTCAGGGGTACTTTTTTCATCAGCCATCGTTGCTTGTTGATAATGAGGCGATTGAGGGCAATAAAGGGCGTTTGTTGCAATTGATGAATCAAGTAATGAAGGCAGAGCTTCCTACCGATCTTGAACGGGATATTTCGCATGATTTGTCCCTTTCCTATAAATTGTTGTGCTATATCAATTCAGCATCCATTGGCTTGCGTCGCAAGGTGGATTCCATCGCACATGCCCTGACCTTGTTAGGTCTGGATAATATACGCACATTTATAACCCGTTTGTTGATGATGGAACTCTCCGATCAAAAGCCGGAAGAGCTGTTGGCATGTGCATTTGTCCGGGGGCGCTTTCTGGAATTGCTGGCCATCGG
>JALSZZ010000100.1 GCA_027075825.1 Mariprofundaceae bacterium
TAAGCTCCGATCGGGCACATTATGATCCCTGCACAAAAAATATGCAATAGCCCTGTTTTGACTTTGTCAGATTGGTAAGGAGGCGCACCTGTTGTCCTCTTTCTCGTTTATCGTGTTGTTGACAGAACCAACAAAATATTAAATATTCGCCTTGGCTTGGAAGCCGAGGCGCAGGCAAGAATGCCTGGGTGTATCTTTAGCAATTGGTGCGTAACTTTCTAAAGGAGGACGAAATTATGTCGAACGCGCAGCAGGTGGTTGATAATCTGATGGAAATGGAAGGCGCAATTGCCGCTGTCATTGTTGACCTGGGCTCCGGCATGGTGCTGGCACAAAAATCTATCGCGGGTTTTGATACCGATGCCGCAGCAGGTGGCACGACGCGCATGGTGCAGGCACAGCTGGATACCCTGAGGCTCCTGGGTAAAATGGAAACCATTGACGACATGCTGATTACGCTGGAACATGAGTATCATCTGATTCGTCCGTTATTCAAAACAGGTGGTGAAGATGCCATGTTTGGCTATCTTGTGGTAAGCACGAAAGGCATCAATCTGGCTATGGCCAGGGCCTTGCTGAAGAAAGAACTGGCAGATTTCTCTCTTTAAGCAAGCAAATAGCGTCTTGTCGGCGCATTCATTCAATAGCAGGCCGGTTGCTGTCGGCCTGCCTTCTCTTCTCCGCTGTTGCCTGTTTGCATTCCGGCGTTTCTCTCTTACCTGTTTCTCTCGCACTCTCCTAGGAGTCTGTCGGACTTTGGCAATCGTCACGAGAAATAGCGGGATTGAGCCAAATATACGACCTGTTAGCGGCGAATAGCAGCGCTATTTAACCAAAAACAGGGCGAAAATTTGGCCAATATCCGCTTTTTCGTAGTAGATTAATCAAAGTCCGACAGACTCCTGGCGAAAACGGGGAATATTCGTTACTGTCATGCTGAACTTGTTTCTGGACTGCTGATCCGTCACCCTGAACTCCCGTCCGGGGGCGCAATGGTGATGGAGGATGGCGGAACCAGCCAGTAAAAACTGTTCTGGTAAACAGAACGAACTTTTGCCTTCCTCCCGGTTGACATAATAGCAGAAGGATGGAATATATGCCGTGAAATATCACGGAGATGCACCCGGGTTTCAGGCTTAGTATTCTTACGTCAGCTGACGGGAAAGTGCGGATCGACCATATTTCACAAAAAACCGGGAGTGGTTCACGCCCGGTTGTTTTTTTGGAGGATTGTATGTCAAACGCACAAAAGGCTGTTGATAGCCTGATGGAAATGGACGGCGCTGTTGCAGCGATTATCGTGGATCTTGCTTCCGGTATGGTACTGGCTCAAAAATCGCATGGTGATTTTGATACTGATGCAGCAGCCGGTGGTTGTACTCGTATGGTGCAGGCGCAACTGGATACACTGAAGTTACTGGGTAGTCTGGACAAGGTTGAGGATATGCTGATCACTCTGGAGCATGAGTTGCATCTGGTACGTCCGATTGTCAAGACGGGTGCTGGCGATGCCATGTTCGGTTACCTGGTGGTAAGCAGTAGCGGCATTAATCTTGCTATGGCCAGGGCCTTGCTAAAGAAAGAACTGGCTGATTTCTCTCTTTAAGATAGCAAAGCCGGTTGATGTTTCGTAATCGTGATGTGCGCTCGTCGTCTCTTGAGCACAGGGGGGCGGGCGGCTTGCTTTCTCAGTCATTGTGGCGGCAACAGCTGTTCTTCGCAGCCGTCCTGACGAGTTTTGAACTGCCGGAGTTTTGTCCATGAATCATGATGACTTCCAAAAAGTCAAAAAAGCACGATGCAAGGCATTGCTGGATAAGTTTGCAAATGAGCATTCACATTTTGAGGCAGTATTGCTAAGCAGCCACGAAGGCCTGCTGCTGACCCATGTTGGCAACAGCGATGAGCCAGGACTGATGGCAGCTATTTCCTCATCGGCTCTGGCGCTGGCTGATAAACTGAGTGAGCAAGTCAGTGATAAACTGCTGATCGAATCGAAAAAGCGTGTTGTAGCATTGTTGCATGTTGAAAACATGACACTGACACTGATTGGCGATACAGTCAGCAATGCGGCGGTTGTGCTGACTTCAGGCAATAAACTTGTCAAGACTCTTGAAACTGCGCTTGCCGACCCTGATATAGCGGAGGACACATGAAGGCTATGGCAACAGTTTCCCGGGAATCGTTCGACTATATTGATCGCGAGGGTTACCGCAGCACGCTGAAAGAAATGCTGAATGATCTGCCTGCGGATATTGCACTGACAATTATTTCCAGCAAGGACGGGCTACTCGTTCAGGCAGAAGGTTCAGGGCAGCAGGATAGCGATCAACTGGCGGCGATCAGCGCCTCGGTCTTGTCGCTGGCAGATGCCATCGTAGCACATGCTGATGGCGTTAGCTGTGAGAAAGTGTTCAGTCAGTCGGGTGATCATGATGTACTCATCATGCATGCCGGGAAATTTATTATTACTCTGATTGGCAAGAGCGATGCCAATATGGGATTATTGCTGGCAGCAGGCAAACGTCTGACGGCAGCAATCACGGAACTTACCACAGCAGGATAGTACGATATGAATTACCCACCCACCGGAAGTTTTCGTGTTGCAGAACAAGGCACTGAGCTCACAGGAGAACCGCTTCCCTTTCGGGATCGCTTGCGCGTTCTGCGCAGGGCGTTTTCCAAACCTTCCTCTTTCGGTGTAATCTCTTATCTCAGCGAGAATGGCCGTGATGGCACGCTGGAAGTTGAGGGCGGTGCGCCGCCGGATGATGGTGTTTCACGGTCAGTGTTGGTGGATTTTTTCAATAATAAAATTGTACACGCGGGGTTTATTCCGGCGCATACCATACCGGAAGGCCCGCATCACAGGCGACCACCGTTTGCTTTTACGCATGTGCTGAATGAACTGCATCTGCCACTGAAAGACATCAAGGAATTAATCCTGATCTTTAGTCGGCTTCCTGCCGTAAAAGTCGAGATGGCAGCCATGCACAAGCTTGGTTATCACGATGGCCTTAGCTATTTATCCTTGTATCAAACCTCACTTCACGAGGAAGAGTTTTTTCTGAAGGATTTTTTCCTGACAAAAAACAGTTTCATGCCTGACGAGGCCAAAGTGAAGGTTGTCATCCTTGGCTATTGCCTCGGGCTGATCAATCCGGCACATCCACCGGCAAAAAAAGCCGCCAGACCGCAGCCTTCAGTGGCAAAGCCACAGGAATCAACACCGAGCAGTTTTGCAAAAATGATTTTGAGCAAAATCCGGGGTTTATAAATGAACGAAAAAAGTATCGCCAAAATACTTGTCACAGGCCCCTTCAACGCGGGGAAAACAACACTGATTCGCTTCATCACCGATGAACAATTGCTCAGTAGGGATGTGGAAGCGACGGATCGGCTGGCTGCTTTCAAGCCGCTGACCACTGTTGGTCTGGATTTTGGTATTCTGCACGTCAACGATCAACTGGATGTGCATTTATTTGGCACGCCCGGCCAGGCTCGCTTCAACTTTATGTGGGAAGTGCTTTCCCGGGGCGCGCTGGGTACTGTTTTTCTGGTGGACTCCAGCAGCGAATCGGCTATTGAGGAAGGCCGCCTGATGTGTCGTTATTACCGCGCTCATCAATATTATCATACGCGAAGCGAAGCGCCACTGATTATTGGCGCCACCAAGCGAGATCAGCAGGGCGCTGTGCCACTGGAAGAGTTGTCTGATCGTCTGGAAATTCCGGAAGCCATGATTATCCCCTGTGACCCAAGAAAGAAAGAAGACTCAACCATGCTGGTGGCATCGCTGCTGGAGCAGTTGATCCG
>JALSZZ010000101.1:0-2352 GCA_027075825.1 Mariprofundaceae bacterium
ATCTTTTCCAGTTTCAGGTCGGACAGGCGCAGCATGTCAATCAGGCGGGTCGGGTTGGTGGCACCGATGCGATGCAGCACGAAACCGAACGCGCCGCCAAGCAGGATGGCCAGCAGAATCTCCATCATGCACCTCCTTTACGTTTGCGGTAGAGCCAGATAGCGGTGGGAATGGCGGTGATGAACACCCCGGCGGCAAACAGCAGGCTGGAGACGGCGGTTTGGGAAATGCCGCTGATCATGTGCCCGGAGGTGCAGCCACCGGCCAGGCGGGCACCGTAGAGGGTGAGCACACCACCGATAAAGGCCAGTGTATAGCGCAAGGCCTTGTTATGGCCGAAATAGCGCGAAAACCCTTCCGGCACGTCCTTTTCATGCTCGGTGGGTTTGGGTCCGCCGGTGAGCAAGGATACAAACGCGCCGCCGATCATGGCCAGAACGAAAATCAGACCGTAGTTCAGCGGGTGTTCCGCCGCGCGGGCATAGGCTGCGTGGGATTTGTTGATATAGGCATTGGGGCTGGTGAGCACCTCTTTGCCGTTGACCTCTTTTTTCTGCACGATGTTCGGATCAAGGGTTTTCCAGATCATGGTGTCCACCACGGCAAACTGGGTGGAGACGCCAATGGGTTTGACCAGCAGAAAGGCAGCGATGGCGACGGCCGCCAGCGCGATCCCACCTTTCAGCCAGTTCCATTCACCATCAGGATACATGGCAGGTTCCTCCGATTTAATGTAGGGATGTGAAAACATGCTCGAAAAATTTTAGCACGTTCATTTCGACAATAATGATAACGTGATTTTAAGGAGGTTGACTGTGTTGATTATTATCCGTTTCTGGCTGTTTGTCATTGTCATGACCGTTTTGACTTTCATGGTGCTGAAAGTGTTGGGCCGGGAGCGTGCCCTGCTGAAGATTTTTCTGTTCTGGATCGCGGCTACGCTGCTGTCGGTAGCGTTGCTGTATGGCGTGTCGTTGCTGGTGTCCGAGCGAGGCGCCACTTAGGATGGCGGTGTGTTATGCGTCGGGCATCCACCCATTTCACGGCTTTATGCGTTTTTTTAACGCATTTCTGCCCGCTTGGGCACCCGGCTATAGCGGTTTTCAGGCGTGCGAAAAAACAGTTGTAAAAAAGTCGGGGACCCCCTATAGGCCAAACTCCTCGCGCAGGCGCTGAAAACTGTGGTAGCGGCTAAAGGCAATGTCGCCATCGGCGACGGCCGCCAGCACGGCACATCCCGGTTCATCCGTGTGGGTGCAGTCGTTGAAGCGGCAGCCTTGGGCGGTGGTGTGAATTTCGGGAAAGCAGGCTTCCAGAGCCTTGAGGTTGTCCGGTTTCTGCGGGCTGAACAGGCGCACGCCGGGGGAGTCGATCAGGTCGCCACCGTCGGGCAGGTGGTAGAGCACGCTGTTGGTGGTGGTGTGGGTGCCGAGGCCGGTGGCGTGAGAGAGCTCGCCGATGCGGATATCCAGGTCGGGGATCAGGGCCTTGATCAACGAGGACTTGCCGGCGCCGGAGGGGCCGACAAATACGCTGGTGTGCCCCTGAAGCGCCTCGCGCAGGGCGTTCAGGCCGCTGCCGTCCACGGCTGAAACGGGGAAAATGGGCAGGTCCAGTTCATCGTAGGTGAGCAGCACTTCTGCCAGCGCTTCCCACTGGGCCTCGTCTTCGATCAGGTCTGTCTTGTTGACGATCAGCAGGGGCTCAAAATCCAGCTGGCAGCAGGCCACCAGATAACGATCGATCATGTCGGGATGGATGCCCGGATCCAGCGGCGCCACAATGCCAATGCGGTCGATATTGGCGGCGATCATGCGGTCCTGACTGCGAAAGCCGGGGCGAGCCAACAGGCTTTCGCGGGGTTCCAGGGCGATCACCACCCCTTCGTTGTCCACGCCGGTTTCCTGCCACAGCACCCGGTCACCCGCCACCAGCTTGCCCAGGTTCTGGCGAATGGCACAGTTGTGTGTGGTCCCTGTCGTATCCTCCACCAGCACCCGTTTGCCGAAGTTGGTAATTACGCGCCCGGCGTGGGCCTGCGCCTTTTCTTCTGGGGTCAGGGCGGTGGCGTCGCGGCGTTGCTCCACGCGCCGCTGCTGTTGGCGGTTGAGCTTGCGGCGGGTGTGTTTGCCCATATCAGTCGGCCAGCAGCTGATCGATTTTGGCAGCTACGATCAGGTCATTGAGGGTGATGCCCTTGGCCGCATGGGTGGTCAGGGTGATGGTGGCGCGGTTGTAGCCGAAACAGATGTCCGGATGGTGGTCTTCCTTGTGGGCGATCCAGGCCACCGCATTGATAAATGCCAGTGTCTGATGATAGTTCTTGAATTCAAACGTCTTGCTGATCTGCTT
>JALSZZ010000101.1:2362-3816 GCA_027075825.1 Mariprofundaceae bacterium
GATAGCTCTCGATGGTGGGGATCACCAGGGGCTTGGTCCCTTTGGGAATATACTCACAGCGCTCTTCCAGCAGGATCTTGATGGGATCAACGGCTTCAGTCATGACTGTTCTCCTTATGACGTTGCAGATGTTCGATGCGAACCGGCGCTGGCGGATGGCTGTCGTGCCAGGCGGAATACCATGGGTCCTGCACCAGCGGGGCAGCATTGTCGCGGTAGAGCTTGATCAGGGCGCTGATCATGGCATCACTGCCCACCTGCTGCGCTGCAAATGCATCGGCTTCAAATTCGTGTTTGCGCGACAGCAGCGCCATCAGCGGCCCCAGCCAGAAGAAGAATACGGGCACCACGGTGACAAACAGCACCAGCGCTGTGCCCGCCGAGGGGTGCTGAATGCCCAGGCCAGTGAAGAAGGCAGGCTGCTGCATCAGCCAGTTGAGCAGCCAGAAACCGGCCAGGCTGATCAGTGCGGAGAGCAGCAGGCGCTTTTTGATATGGCCGTGTTTGAAGTGCCCCAGCTCGTGGGCGAGCACCGCTTCGATCTCGTCGGGCGCAAGCTGCTCCAGCAGGGTATCGAAAAAGACGATGCGTTTGTTGCGCCCCATGCCAGCAAAGTAGGCATTGCCGTGGCTGGAGCGGCGCGAGCCGTCCATGACAAACACGCCGTTGCTGGTAAAGCCGGTGCGGTGCAGCAGGTTTTCAATACGTGCACGCAGGGCATCGTCCTCCAGGGGCTTGAAGGTGTTGAACAGCGGCGCGATCCAGCGCGGCCACGCCCACAGGATGAACAGATTGAAGCCCATCCACAGCAGCCAGGCCCACAGCCACCACTGGGCGTGCATCAGCTGCTGCATCAGCCACACCAGTGCGGCCACGATGGGCCCACCCAGCACCGCCCCCAGCAACCACCCCTTGAGCAGATCCACCACAAACTGCTTGGGTGTGGTGCGGTTAAAACCGAACTCAACTTCAATTTTAAAGGTGCGGATTAGCTGAAAGGGGAGGTGCAGCAGGCTCAAGAACCATAGGGTGGTGAGCACAAAGCCGGTTTCCCGCCATAGCGGGGGCAGGTCGCTCTGCAGCCACAGCTGGTAGAGGGCCTCGAAACCGCCACCCAGGGTCATCACATACAGGATGCCGGCATCGAAAAAGAGTTGCTGCCGCGCCAGACGCAGTTTGGCACGGGTGTAGTCCACCGCCTTCTGATGGTCTTCCAGGGGGATACGCCCGGCAAAAGGGGCGGGCACGGCGTCGCGGCTGAGGCCCACCTTCACCGATTGGCGCACATTGAGCACCAGCTCAATGAGCACGTGCAGCAGCAGTGTGGCGAGAAAAAGTTCTGAAATCCAGTTCATGGGGCTCGCTTCAGTAGAATAGGAGGGACATTTTAAAGGAAGGATATGCGGATCATGTGCAACGATGACAATCTGATTTGGCTCGATCTGGAAATGACG
>JALSZZ010000102.1:0-2514 GCA_027075825.1 Mariprofundaceae bacterium
CATTGCGCCGGACTATGCACCGATCCTGCATGCGGCCTCGCACACGGTCACCGCCACGCCAGCCACGAATGTGACCATCGATCCGATTACGGCGCAGGGCGCTGCGCGGCATACATCGACGTTCTATTTCTACAACGATGGCTTGCTGTACACATTCGTCGGCGCGGTATGCTCGGCATGTTCGATGGATTTCCCGCTCGATGGACTGATCAAGGGCAAGGCCACGATTGTGGCGCCGTTTGTCGCGCCGACACAGGCCGCTTTGCCGGCTGGCCTGACCTACCAGTCCAGCGATCCGATCCAGCCGAAGCCTGGCGACACCATTCTCGATGCCGGCACGGCCATCCGCGTCGGATCGTTCAGTTTCGATACCGGCATCGCCGGCAGCGTGCGGCGCATGATCGGCGGATCCGAGGCCAACATCACCGGGCGCGATCGCAGCAAGATCAGCATCAGCAAGGATTCGCTGGGCACGGTGGCCGATGTGACACGGCTGACCGGCGTAACGGCCGGCACGTTCTCGGCGGCTTGTGGCGCGGCAGGGAATCGTGTCACGCTGTCGGCGCAGAAGGCGTATTACGGCACGCTGAAATCCGAAGCGCAGGATGCGCTGATGATGCGCACGATCGATATGCTGCTGGCAGAAACCGCAGGCGATGACGCCTATCAGATTGTGATCGACTGATGGCGCTCAAGCTACTGACCCGAAAAGACGCACCGCTGGAGCACGAGGAAGCGGGCATCCGCATCCGCCTTGGCCGGTTGTTGCCGGAGCACATCGCCGAGATGAAGGGCCTGCTGACATCATCGCACAAGCCTGGCGTCACCCTGGCGATTTATGCGCTGCGTGAGTGCATCTCGGAGATATCGGTGCGCGGCGAGGAAGAGCTGAATCCGCGCCAGTTGTCCTATCAACTGGATACGAACGATCCGGACAACGAAGCCTTCCTGACCGTGGTAAGTGCAATGTTGATCGAGGAACTGCTGGTCAGTGAGGAGGCGCGAAAAAAGCTGAAGGCGCGGCGCGCGCCTACTGGGGAAACAAGCGATGCATGAGTTGCCCGAATTCGCACAACGGCGGGCCATCGTCGGCATGCGAATCGGCGGAGCCGGTGGAGTGGATCGAGGGCGTGATTGCGCATCGATGCCCGGTGGCAGACATGCTGGACCTGTGGCCGGCATTCCGCGCGCATCGATGGCTTGAGCGGCATGGCGCGATGCCGTGCGCCGGAGGCTGGAGCGATCAGTCGCCGGTATGGATTGAGATGATGGAGGTAATCGACGCATGGCGGCCGACAGCAGGATAAAGATCGTCATTGCCGGCGATGCGAAGAGCGCCGAGGAAGCGTTCCGGCAGGCCAAAGCCGCCGCCGAGACCACGATGAAGGCCACGGCCGCCGCCGTGGCGGCAGCGGCCGGTTCATTCGCGCTCATCGAGGGCAAGGTGCTCGGCGTTGCATCCGAATTCGAGCGCTACCAGACGCAGCTGGACACCATCGAAGGGTCCAGCTCTGCCGCACGGGCATCGATGCAGTGGATCACCGATTTCACGGCGAAGACGCCGTTCGAGCTGAATCAGGTTACCGATGCATTCGTCAAGCTCAAGGCGTTCGGTATCGATCCCCTGGCGAATGATGCCCTGCGCACGCTTGGCGACACGGCGGCGGCGATGGGCAAGCCGCTGAATCAGGCGGTCGAGGCATTGGCCGATGCGGCCACCGGCGAGTTTGAACGGCTGAAGGAATTCGGCATCAAGGCCAGAACCGTGGGCGAGCAGGTACTGTTCAATTATACGCAGAATGGTGAGCAGATGGTGGCCTCCGCCGACAAAAACAGCCAGGAGATGCTGCAGGCTACGCTGCTTGGGATATGGAACGATAAATATGCCGGGGGCATGGACAAACTGTCGCAGACATGGGATGGCATGGTCTCGAATATGTCTGATCAGTGGACGATTTTTCAGAAGCAGATCGGTGACGACGGCGCATTCAAGGCGGCAAAGAATGCTCTGTCGCTGGTGCTTGATGAAGTTCAGAAGAACGATGCAGAAGTGAAAGCGCTGGCACAAAATATATCCGATGGCCTGGTTACGTCGATGGAGATCGGTGTCGAGGCCGCGGCTCTTTCGGCCAAGGGATTTGTTGCTTTCGGCTCTGTTATGGATGGTGTGCGGGTTGGCATTGATGCCGTTTCGCTGGCCGCTGTTGAAGGCTTCGACGTGATGCTTGGCGCGTTGCAATCGTTCTACGATGGCCTGGCCATGCTGCCGGGGAGCCTCGGAGAGCCGTATGCCATGGCGTCCGCCGATATTCAGAAGTTCCGCAACGATCTTTCGCACCTCGAAGATGGAATCAGGCAGACTGGCGCAGAGTCGATGAACACTTTGGTCAGCGGGCTGGATGGGGCCGCCGTCAGCTTTGACAAGATTGATAAAAAGGCCGTGAAGTTTTTCAGCGCGCTGGAGAGCGGCCGGCAAACGGTCGCTGCGGGCATCGACGCCGGCATGCAGGGCGA
>JALSZZ010000102.1:2524-3812 GCA_027075825.1 Mariprofundaceae bacterium
TCAGGGCGAAGTCAAGAAGCCCGGCACGCAATCAGGCGGCGAATCGCCGGAAGTCATCAAGGCGCGTGAAGATGCGAAGAAGGTGATCGATATCCATTCGTGGAAATGGCAACAGATTGAGATTATGTCGCAGTTTGCATACGCCAGCGAGGAAGATCGGCTACTCGCTCAGCAGGAAGTGAAGTTTGCGCGGCTTGATGAAGAACGCCAGCGCACGATTGATGCTGTTTCGCTGCAAGTACAGGACGAGGAAGAGCGCCGCATTAAATTGCAGCAGATCAATGATTATTATGACGGGCTGAAGGTGCAAGCTGCAGAGCAGACTGCTCAGCGCATGATTGATATCAGCGCGAAGGAAGCGAAAGCCGAGGAAACGATTCAGAAGCAGAAGCAGAAAGCACTGACAGACATCCAGAACGCGCTTGGTGACCTCGCCACATTGATGAACACGCAAAGTCGCAAGGCTTTTGAGGTAGGGAAGACAGCAGCGATTGCGCAGACCATTATTTCAACTTATTCCAGCGCACAGAAATCATATGATTCCATGGCCGGAATACCTTATGTCGGCCCTGTTCTCGGTGCTGCTGCTGCGGCGGCTGCGATTGCTGCGGGCATCGCCCGCGTTCAGGCCATATCCAAGACGCAGTTCGGGACTAAATCTGCCGGCGTCGCTGCAGGTGGTGGTACACCTAATGTTGGTGGCGGTGGTATCGGCATTGGTGGTGGTGTTGGGCGAACAGCTCCTGCCACTAAAGCTCCAGCACAAACACAAACAACGACCATTTATGTTAATGGCGTCATTTCAACCGATCAGTTGTTAAATGAGCTGGTTCCGCAGGCATTATCGAATCAGTTGAACAACAACGACACCGTACTGTTCGGGCCGCAGTCCGCACAGGGTCAGATCATGGTAGGTAACGTATAATGGCGTTGGTGACTAATCCGGCATACGATCAGGCGCGGCAGTCGATGCAACAGGAGCCGATATACATCATCGAGCTTGCGTGGAATGCCGGCAAACCGGGAACAGAAAACCTGAACGACGTGTATTTTTCCACTACCGACGTATCGAAGATGGGCGTTGTTCCGGCGTGGTTATCGTCGCGTCTGTTTCCTATACTCCAACACGATTCCATATCTGCCATCACCGAGCGCATTGATGAGAAGAATGGCACGTCTTCCATCGGTCAGTTGCAGTTCAAACTGACGGACAAGGATGGGTTTGTCACTGACATTATGAAGCGAGCGGAGGCCGATACACAGCAATCCGCCCGTCGCCAGAAGGTTG
>JALSZZ010000103.1 GCA_027075825.1 Mariprofundaceae bacterium
AATACTTCACCAACAAAGCGCTGGTAATGAAAAGCGGAGCTTCCTGTTTCATAATTCTGACTGCTGCCTGCCCGCTTGCGGGTATAAAAGCCATCGGTGTAGCCACGGTTCGCCAGCCCGGCCAGCACCTCCGGCAATGATTCATCAAAAGGCCGGCCTGCTCTGGCATCTCTCATGGCCTGATGGTAAGCCTGTACCACGCGAGCTACATAGTAGTGCGATTTGGTTCGCCCCTCGATTTTCAGCGAATCCACGCCAATCTCCATCAGTCGCTGCACATGTTCAATGGCCTGTAAATCGCGTGAATTCATGATATAGGTGCCGTGTTCATCTTCAAATACCGGCATATGTTCCGCCTCACGTCCGGCTTCACGCAATAAATACACCTGGTCAGCCAGTGGGTGACGCGCTTCCTCATTCGCTTCAAACAATGCCTGGGCGTTGCCCGATGCTGAAAAGTCCTGAATCGGAATGACATCGCCGGTGGCTGTTTCCGTTGCCGGATTCATCTGGTATTCCCAGCGGCAGGCGTTGGTGCAGGTTCCCTGGTTGGCATCACGGTGGTTGAAATAGCCAGATAGCAGGCAACGGCCTGAATAGGCAATGCACAAGGCGCCATGCACAAACACCTCAATTTCCATCTCCGGACATTGTTGACGGATTTCAGCGACCTCATCCAGCGATAATTCCCGCGATAAAATCACCCGCGAAATGCCCTGCTGTTGCCAGAACTTCACGGCTGCCCAGTTCATGGTGTTGGCCTGCACCGATAAATGAATCGGCATCTCCGGCCAGCGTTCGCGCACCATCATGATCAGCCCCGGATCAGCCATGATCAGCGCATCCGGCTGCATATTAATAATCGGTTGCATATGTTCCAGATAACGCCCCAGCTTGTTGTTATGCGGCAACAGATTGCTGGCAACATAAAATTTACGACCCAGCGCATGCGCTTCAGCAATTCCTGTGCGAAGATTATCCAGCTGAAAATCGTTATTACGCACCCGCAGCGAATAACGCGGCTGACCGGCATACACAGCATCAGCACCATAAGCCAGTGCATAGCGCATATTCCGCAAGGTGCCCGCCGGAGCCAGCAACTCACAGGAGTGATTTATATCAGACATGAACAACCTCAACCACCAACAAGCTTACTGTGAAGGGTTCCTGCACACCAGCCCCGGTGTGAAGGGACAAAAGGTTTGAGTGAATGTAGCGGCTTTTGGCCGCTTTTTTTATTTCTTGCCATTGGTGGTTTCCTTTATGACTGGTTGAGCAATAACATCAATGATTGTTTGCGCCTGAACTTTTTGCTGGGGGTTCATGTCGCGGTATTTATGGATGAGGGCGAGTTCGTCCGGGGTCAGGCCCTGATCGTTGCGTTCGGGGGCTTCTGGCGGGGGTTTTCCCTGCATTATCGACGGCCTGAAGCTCTTTTACCGGGGATTGCTGACGCAGTGCGCGCTGGGTTTCCGGCGGCAAACTGCTGATGTGAAACTCCTTGCCACCACCGCGCCCTTTGCGTGGGCGTGATGTCCAGCCTTTTTTCTTCGCACGCAAAAGAACACCTTGAACGGTATCCGGCATACTATCCAGCCTGGTTAGTTCACTAGCAGGAAACCACTCGGACAACTTTAACCCCTTCCAAAGGAAACTTGAAAAACAAATCTGAAAGTTTCAACACATTTAATGTTCACATCATGAGCACGGAACGCAACCAACGCCAAACCATACAACCGTCCAGCCTTCTTTGGAAGCTCCTTTCTGGCAAACGCATTACCCGCCCAATGGCTGGGGTTGTCGTTGCTATGTGACAGGCATCAGCAAGGCGCACATGAAGATGAAGGGCTTGCAGCCAGATGGCGCGCCGGGGCGCGATGCCTGGATGCATCAGCATGTGGCCAGCCCCGGCGTGGTGGCAGCGCAGCATGGGATGGTTATCCCTGATCGGCCAGCCACTGATATGATGCCGGATGCCAGAGTTATGCGCGCCGATGTGTTGTTGCCGGAGATGCAGCCGGGAGAGGAAGCAGCATACGTCGGGATGTTTCTTGATGTGTTTGATGCCGCGATCGGGAAACCGGCGGTATTTGTCGATGCGGCAGGTGATCCGGTGGTGATTGGCGATGATTTGTTTCGTACTGCCGATGGCGGCTGGAAGATTGGCAAGCGCGGGAGATCACGTCGGTTGCTGTTGCTGGCGAATGCATTGCATGATCCGGATGAAATATGGACATGGATGGAGTACCACGCCAGCACCGGGCAAACACAGGTGGTGCGCGCTTATCTGGCACGCTATGTAATTAACGACGAACAATTCTCATCGCTGGTGCTGCTGCGCAAGCGGGCAGATGGTGGCTGGCAGGGCGTGACGGCGCATGACGTGAATCAGACGGACGAACTGGCCAGTAAACTGGCGCGAAACCGCCGGGGGGTGCTGCTTTACCGCAGGTAACGAAATCAGTTTCGTTACCAAAAAAAGCCAGCCACGTTCCGGCGTGACTGGCTGCCTCTGCATCATTGCGCAGCCCGGAAGCCTCTAGTGCAGATAGCAAGCAGAGCGCAGGCTATAGCAGACGGATGAAAAACACAATATCAGGGATCAGGGGGTGTAGGGGCGGGTCTCGTGCCTGCCCTTCAGGAGTCAGGGATCAGATGGCAGGCATATCAATAACAGTTAATGTGGACGATGCGGCAGTGCAGGCGGCCTTCCGGCGGCTGCAACAGCGCGCAGATAATCTGGAACCGGTGTTTGCCGATATTGCCGAGATGCTGCTGGAATCCACAAAACAACGCTTTGACGACAAGCAGTCACCGGATGGCACGCTGTGGGCAGCGCTGGCTCCGAAAACAATCAGACGTAAAAAGAAACCTGGTTCATCCATTCTTGTGGAGAGCGGTATGCTGATAGATCAGTTGGTGACAGAATCCGACGGGCACCATGCCGCTATCGGCAGCAATATGATTTACGCCGCTACACACCAGTTCGGCGCGGAGGAACGCAACATCCCAGCGAGGCCATTCCTTGGTCTGAGCGCGCAGGATGAGGCAGATATTGCCAGCCTGCTGCTAGCGTGGCTGCAAGAATAGGCGCAGAAGGCGTTTAAACACCGTTTAAAAATCATCCTGATAATTTTTAGGTGTCATGACATAGCCAGCGCATAAAATCGCGGTTATTGCGCCATCATATGACAGAGGACAGAAGACAGAGGACAGAGGACAAGCGCGGCTAAAGGCGCACCTCCCAAGATGTGGTGGAAGTGCGGCTTTAGCCGCGCCCTGAGCCACCGACAAACGCACCTGAAGGCGCACATCCCAAAGATATGATGGGAGCGCGGATTAAGGCGAGCGAATGCAGACGGGCGGTGTGAGGCGGCAGGCTTCGCGTCATGGAACAACACATCCGACTCGCCGCCTGCGCCATGCAGGCAGATGCACTGAATAAAGATAACACTCAACATGTCCACCTGATCGCCGTGGACGACAAGCTGCGGATTGTTGGCCAGGATGGTCGGCAATGGCTGATGGATGACGAAGCTATTATGCAGGCGGCCAGCAAGCAGGCGGTGGATTTACCTGTAGATTACCATCATGCATCACTGGATGCCGAGGTAACCGGCGCGCCTGCACCGGCCGCTGGCTGGATACTGGCTGGCAGCCTGCATATCGAAGAGGACGGCCTGTGGGGCAATGTGCGCTGGACCGAGCAGGCGGCGCAGGCCATCCGCGACAAGCAATACAAATATATCTCCCCTGTATTCGCTGTGAAAGACGGTGCAGCCGTGCGGCTGATCGGCGCAG
>JALSZZ010000104.1 GCA_027075825.1 Mariprofundaceae bacterium
TGTGGCGGAATACCCGCACAGGCGGAAATCTTGTCTGGACGGTGAATGGCGCAGGCCGCAAGGGCGCCTATTGGTTGCCAAAGATGAGCAAGCGATGGGGCTTGACGGTTGCCGGGGTTGGCGATTTTGACGGAGATGGTATATCGGATATTTTGTGGCGGAATGCCCGCACAGGCGGAAATCTTGTCTGGACGGTGAATGGCGCAGGCCGCAAGGGCGCCTATTGGTTGCCAAAGATGAACAAGCGATGGGGCTTGACGGTTGCCGGGGGAGCACCGTGAATGTTTCGAATGTTGTTGACATGATGTTTGGCTGAAGGGGAAGTGTTTCAAGGTGTCCCTGGGCGGGTAAGCATCGTTTTTGCTGACCGGCTGTATGCTGCAGGGTATGTTTACGCACATGAGCTTGCCCTTGGTCTCCATTGTTATCCCCGCCTTTAATGCAGGGGAGTATCTGCGAGAGTCCATTGACAGCATTTTGCAGCAGACATATCGAAATATTGAATTGATTGTATTGAATGATGGTTCTACGGATCATACGGAAGATATTCTGAGAAGCTATCCGGCCGGTTCGTTTCATTGGGAGAGCCATGCCAATATGGGGCAGTCTGCAACGCTTAACAAAGGCTGGAGCATGGCCAGAGGTGGAGTTCTTGGTTATCTCAGTGCGGATGACTTGCTCCTTCCCGATGCAATCAGTGCCTTGGTGGATGCCTTGGTGGCCGATAAGGAAACAATTGCGGTTTTTGGTGACTACCTGCTCATCGATGCGCAGGGCAAGAAGGTTGGTTGTGTTAAAGGTAAACCATTTAACCATGCGCGAATGATTTCACACCTGCATTGTCCGATTGGCCCGGGAGCCTTGTTTTTACGTTCGGCTTTTTTGAAGGCCGGTGGCTGGAATACGGCCTTGCGTCTCGTTCCTGATTTTGATTTCTGGTTGCGCATGGGATGCCAAGGGCAAATTCGGCATGTGCCGGTAACCGTAGCCAGTTGGAGGATACATGCCTTTTCGCAAACGAATGCATGTGCGGATGTCAGGCAGGCAGACGAGGTCATTCAGGTGATGAACCGTTTGTATGATGATGCTTCTGCCGTTCATGCGCTACCTGTGACACGAGCGCATGCTTTTGCTCAGGCGCGGGTGTTCAGTGCTGCCAAGCATCTTGCTGCAGGAAGGTATGTACGATCCATACAGCGCCTGCATGAGGCCTGGCAACACAGTGTTGGCAGTGTGTTGTCCCTGCATTCCCTGCGTCTGATATGCGGTGCATTGAAAACCCGTTTTCTGCACCTGTTGCGTGGGCGTTAAATTGTCTTCTGCGCTGTTTGAGCTGTACAAGCGCTGTATGGATACACTGGGTATTGGCAGTGATCGCCATGTTACCGTGGCCAGGGTTTTTGCCGTCAGAATCGTTGGTGCATTGATCCAGTTTCTGTTTTTCCTGATTCTGGCCCGGCATATTGGTGCCGGAGGGTTTGGCCTGTTCTCGCTTGGTTATGCTTTTTTACTGGTTGCCTCTTCCATTGCCCGATGGGGGATTGATCAGGTGGCCTTGCGACAGATGTCCCGCGATGTTGCCAGGCACGACCATGTTCTCGGCGGCACGATGTTTATGCGCGGTGCCTTACTCGTTCTGGTGATTGGATCGGTTGTTGCCTGTCTTGCGGCATGGTTCTGGACGGTTGTTGATTTTCCGCGCGCATTGCTTCCCTTTGTGTGGGCGGTTGTGCCGTTTTCCCTGCTGAATTATCTGGCCGAATGTATGCGTGCACAGGACAGGCAGCTATGGGCTGCCGCCCTGCAGGTACTGGCTGTGCCTGCAGGTGCATTGATGATCGTGTGGTTGAGTGCGGATGTTTCCTTATCGTCGGCCGTTGATGCCTTTGTGTTTACATGTTTTGGGATATGTATCATCGCCTATGGTTTTTGGGGCTGGCGTGAACATTCACGTTTGCATATCAGGGGGGAAGGGGCGATGCCCCTGGCCGAAATCATGCTATGTGCGACGCCTATTGCCCTGGCCGCGATTGTCAGCACCTGGCTGGGGTTTGCCGAGACATCCATCCTGGGCCTGTTGCGCAGTCCGGAAGAGGTGGCTGGCTATAGCGCGGCATTACGAGCATTGTTTGTTTTCAGCTTCATGATTGTCGCCGTCAACAATGTGCTCGCTCCAAGATTTTCCGTGCTGTATCAGGACAATGAACTGCAGACTATCTGGGCGACTGTGAAACGGGCAGGAACGCTGACATTAATGGTGACTTCCTTACCCTTGCTGCTGTTCTTTCTCTTTGCAGAAGATATTATGAACATCTTTGGTGATGAATTTGTGTTTGCTGCGAATTCATTGCGCATATTACTAGTAGGGCAATTGGTGCTGAGTTTAAGCGGCACTCTGGGCACAGTGCTGATGATGTGCGGGCATGAGCAGGCTTTCAAAAAAATCATTATATTGTCGGCATGTGCGAATTTCGTGGCTGCACCTTCCTTGATATGGTTATGGGGAGTATCCGGTGCAGCTGCTTCCGCAGTATTCACGATTATGGTTGCCAATGTGATGTGTCTGGCCAAAGTTCGGCGTATGTGTAGCCGGCAAAAGGAGATACAATCAATATGATAAAATCGGCGATCAAAGAAAAATGTTTTACTTTTCCCCGTGAGCTGGCGCAAGCGATCGGTGATGCAAAAACCGTGCTTGATGTCGGATGTGGTTCATCGTCGCCGCTGGCCTTGTTAAATCAGCGCTATGCTCACACGGTGGGCGTGGACGGTTTCGCACCGAGTTTGGAAGAAAGTAAGGCTCATTGTATTCATGATGAGTATGTGCAGGCCGATTTGTTGGATATTGATTCAATTTTTGAACCTCATGCTTTCGATTGCGTTCTTTCGATTGATGTGATTGAACATTTTGAGAAACCGGCTGCACTGGAATTGATCGAAAAAATGGAATGTCTTGCCCGTAAGCGGGTGGTCATTATGACGCCGAATGGCTTTCTTCCCCAGGAGGAGCATAGCGGCAATATCTATCAGCGACACTTGTCGGGATGGAGCGTGGAAGAATTTCGTGCAATGGGTTACCGGATTGTCGGTATTAATGGTTGGAAATGGCTTAGAGGAGAGTTTGCAGCCCCCCGTTTCAGGCCTCATAAGCTTACCAATGCACTATCCCGACTTTCTCAGCTCGTCGTAAGAAATCGACCTGAATACGCATTTCACTTGTTGTGCATAAAGAATGTTGTGGCTGAGGAGAAGATACATTGAAACGGCCAGACAGCCTTTATGAGTCAGGTGAGTATGCCGAGAAGAATCCCACCTGGGATGTGGAGGATAGTCCCTGGAAAGCCCGAAAAGTATTTGAAGTGCTTCAGTGCACAGGGTTACATCCGAGAACAGTTTGTGAGATTGGTTGTGGGGCAGGGGCTGTACTGGCACATTTGAGCGAGTATATGGAAGAGGTTGATTTCTTCGGATATGATATTGCTCCGGATGCAGCATCATTCTGGTCTCGCTATGAAAGAAACAACATTTCCTTTGAAGTGGGTGACTTTTTTGTCAAAAACAAACGAAAACACGATCTAATTCTGATTCTGGATGTTATAGAGCATATTGTTGACCCTTGGAGTTTTCTTGAAAAGTTGAAGCCGCATGGGGAATCATTTTTATTCCACATTCCTCTTGATTTATCAGCTCAGAATGTTTTGAGGGAGGCTCCCATTCTTGAGGCCCGACGCCAGGTTGGTCATATCCATTATTTCACAAAGAACCTAGCGCTGGAATTGCTGCGCGAGGCAGGCTATGAAATTCAGCATGCCGAATATTCTAATTTGAGCATGTCTGGCCCGCGATCATCATGGAAAAGTAAACTTGTCTATTTCCCCAGAATGCTGGCTTACCTGATATCAAAAGACTTTGGTGTTCGTTTGTTGGGTGGTGAGAGTTTGTTGGTGGTGGCCAGAGCGCTTCCAGGCGATGACCAGCCCTGAGATGCATCTACTTCATGTCACAGAGAATTTCACTCGATCCGGCGGTGGCCAGCCAGTAGTGATTGCAGGGCATCTTGTCTGGCAGACTAAGATGGGCTGGAAGGTTGAGCTATTACATACAGCCGCAGATGCACTGGCTGTGTCGGGCGCAAGGTTGACCTGTTGTCCGCCTTCTTGGCCAGGAAAGGTGTGGCGATGGTCGCCCAGCTTACATACGTGCCTGCGCAGGCTAATATCCGGAGGAGTTGATGTGCTGCACTTGCATGGTATCTGGACAGCCCCTCAGGCCATCGCGTCCAGGCTAGGCGTTCAATATGGTATTCCCGGCATTATCAGTTTTCATGGTCAATTACTGGAGGAGGCCGTGGAACGGGCTTCGCTGACAGCGAGGTTGAAAAAGCAGCAGTATATGCGTTGGATCGGCAATCAAATTGTTCGACAGGCACGTGTGCTGCATGCCATTACCAGGCAGGAAAGAGATCGTCTGAAGCAACTGTTCCCCAATAGTATAATCGAAGTGATTCCTAACTATATTGATGTCGATGCGGTTGAACGGGAAATCGCCCAGGTAAACCAGAATACAGGAGACGAGGACAAACAGGTTCTGTTTTTGGGACGGCTGGATGAGCGCAAGGGTGTTTCTCTTTTGCTCGAAGCTTTTTTGTGTGCCGACTTGCCGGATGACTGGTCGCTTTGTATTGCCGGGCCTGAAGATACACCAGGTTTAAGAGCACGATTGGAGCATATGGCAAAACACTCTGGAGTGAGAAAGAACAGGATAAAGATTTCAGGCCCTGTATACGGGCAAGATAAATGGCGGTTGCTTGCCGGATCATCTCTGGTCTGTCTGCCAAGTTTTCATGAAGTAATTGGGATGGTTAATCTTGAGGCAGCTGTTTGTGGTAAGCCGGTTCTGACAACACCTTATACGGGTTTGGAGGGATGGGAAAAAGCCGGAGGTGTTCTTGTCGATCCATCTGTTAAAGCTCTTGCGGATGCTTTACGTCAGGTCGCATCATGGTCTGACAGTGAACGGATTTCTCGCGGGGCTTCGCTTAAGGCGTGGGTGTCGAATCATTACAGCCTGAAGCGCATACGTACGCAGTGGGTAGAGCTGTATGGAGAAGCCAGCAAGTGAACATATTGATTGTCAGTCATTATTTCTGGCCGGAACAGTTCCGTATTAATGATCTGGCAGGCGAGTTGCAACGGCGCGGGCATCAGGTGTCGGTGCTGACCGGCATGCCCAATTATCCGGGTGGCAGGCTGTTCGAAGGCTATCGCTGGTGGAAAAAACGGCACGATAATATGGACGGTGTACCGGTGTATCGCACGCCGATGTTTGTGCGCCGCCAGGGCCGGGGCTGGCAGCTGGCGCTGAACTATGCCTCCTTTGCGCTGTTCGGGTGCCTGCTGGCGCCGTGGTATTTCAGGAAACACGATTTCGATGTGGTGTTTGTGTATGAGCCATCGCCGTTCACGGTGGGTATTCCGGCCATCGTGATGCGCAGGCTGAAAACAGCGCCGATGCTGTTCTGGGTGCAGGATTTGTGGCCGGAGAGTCTGACGGCGGCCGGAGCGGTTCACTCGCCTGCCGTGCTGCAGGTGGTCGGGCGCATGGTACGCTGGATTTATCGCCATTGCGATCGCGTGCTGGTGCAATCCCGGGCCTTCATCGAGCCTGCCGTTCGTGCCGGTGCCGAACGGTCACGCACCGTGTTCTTTCCGAACTGGGCCGAGGCATTTTACCGGCCATTGCCAAGGGCGGATGCCCGATTGCCAGCTATCGAGCTGCCGCGGGGATTCCGGATTATGTTTGCCGGCAATCTCGGCGAGGCCCAGTCGCTGGAAACCATTCTCGATGCGGCACGCCGGCTGAAAGCCGAGCCCGCCATCCAGTGGATCATTATCGGTGATGGTCGTCGCCTGCCATGGATGCGCGAGCAGGTTCGGCATCTGGGGCTGGAGGATTGCGTGACGTTTGCAGGACGCTATGCTGCTGAAATGATGCCGTATTTTTTTTCCCATGCTGATGCATTGCTCGTGACATTGAAGGATGAGCCGGTCTTTGCGCAAACGATACCCAGCAAGATCCAGTCCTACATGGCCTGCGGCAGGCCCGTGCTTGCCGCGCTCAATGGCGAAGGTGCGCGCGTGGTTCAGGAGGCCGGCTGCGGCTATGCCGTGACGGCGGAAGATGGCGCGGCACTGGCCGAGGCCGCGCTGCGCCTCTCCCGCATACCGGAAGCGCAACGGCAGGCCATGGGTATGCGCGGGCGGGAGTATTACGACCGGCATTTTGAACGGGATATGCTGATTGACCGGCTGGAGAGCTGGATGCAGGACGCAGTGGAGGAGGGTGTGTGCGAATCCTGATTCTGGGAGGGGATGGCATGCTGGGGCATCAACTGCTGCAGTCGTGGCAGGATGCGCATGACGTGCGCGTGACGCTCAGGAACGATGCCGTCCATTATGCGTATTACGGGTTGTTTTCAGCGGATAACAGCATTTATGGCGTGGATGTGCGCGATTTTTCCACCGTTGAGCGGGTGGTGAAAGTCTTCAGGCCCGAGGCGGTGGTCAATGCGATCGGTATCGTCAAACAGCGTGACGAGGCGGGCGATGCGATTCTGAGCCTTGAGATCAATGCCCTTCTGCCCCATCGCCTGAGCCTGCTCTGTGGAGAGATCGGGGCGCGCCTGATCCATCTGAGTACGGACTGCGTGTTTTCGGGCCGCAAGGGGATGTACACGGAAGACGACTGGGAGGATGCGCGCGACCTGTATGGCCGCAGCAAGCTGCTCGGAGAAGTGCGGGAGGCGCATACGGTGACGCTGCGCACGTCGATTATCGGCCTGGAGCTGGCCAGAAAGCGCAGTCTGATTGAATGGTTTCTGGCGCAACGGGGGCAGGTGAAAGGATTTACGCGCGCCATCTACAGCGGTTTCACGACGCTGGAGATGGCACGCATCATCGAGCGGATCCTGCTGCAGCACCGTGATCTGTCGGGCTTGTGGCATGTAGCCAGCGAGCCGATCAGCAAATATGATTTGTTGCATCAGCTTGCCGTGCGCCTGGGGCGGCAGGATATTGAGCTGCTGCCGGATGATGATTTTGCGTGCGATCGCAGCCTGGATGCGTCAGGGTTTAAGGCTAGGGTCGGCTACCAACCACCGTCATGGGATGCGATGCTGGCGGAACTGGCCGTGCAGATTCAGGAGCGAGCTTCATGATTTTACAGGATAAGTCGGTATTGGTGACCGGGGGAACCGGGTCCATGGGCAAGGTGCTGGTACGACGCCTGCTTGCCGGGGAACTCGGCACGCCGCGCAAGGTCATCATCCTCAGCCGAGATGAGGCCAAGCAGCATGATATGCGCATGGCCTACCTGCATAAAACGGTGACCACGGATGAGGTGATCTTCAATAATTTTCGTCAGGCGTTGGAGTTCCGTATCGGGGATGTGCGCGACTATCGCGATATCTGTTCGTCGCTGAGAGATGCGGATGTGGTGATCAATGCGGCGGCACTGAAGCAGGTGCCGACCTGTGAGTATTTCCCGGAGCAGGCGGTGCTGACCAATTGCATCGGGGCAATGAATATCGTGCAGGCCATCCGAGAGAATGCGTATCCCGTGGAAACCGTGATCGGCATCAGCACGGACAAGGCGGCCAAGCCGGTCAATGTGATGGGCATGACCAAGGCCGTGCAGGAGCGGATTTTTACTTCGGCCAATGTATTGAATTCCTCGACGCGCTTTATCTGCGTGCGCTATGGCAATGTGCTGGCTT
Source organism: Mariprofundaceae bacterium (assembly GCA_027075825.1). Lineage (GTDB taxonomy): Bacteria > Pseudomonadota > Zetaproteobacteria > Mariprofundales > Mariprofundaceae > AB-137-C09. The sequence continues at coordinate 7,775 of JALSZZ010000104.1, forward strand.
CGCGCGGCTCGGTGATTCCGTTGTTCCATGAGCAGATTCGTCATGGTGGACCGGTCACCGTGACCGTACCGGAAATGACACGCTTTTTGCTCAGTCTGGAGCAGGCTGTGGATACGGTGTTCGCGGCGCTGCGCGAGGCTCGTCCCGGGGAGATTCTGGTGCCCGATGCGCCGGCGGCAACGGTGGAGAACATCGCCCGGGCTCTGATTGGCGAGCGGAATATCGAGATTCGGGTGACCGGCATTCGTCCGGGCGAGAAGATGCATGAGATTATGGTCTCCGATGAAGAGGCGCACCATACCATCCGGCGCGGCGATTATTACGCGATTTGCTCGATGTTGCCTGAACTCAATGCCGCATTTGACAGCCCGCGGGTATTGCAGCGCGAATTCAGTTCGGCGGACAATGTGCTGGACCTGGAAGGTACGCGCCGCCTGCTGGAAACACATCGGTTGTTGCCCGGTATGGAATCGCGTGTCGAGGGCGGGGAGCTGCTCGCGTGATGAAGGTGATGACCATTGTCGGTACGCGTCCCGAACTGATCAAGCTCAGTCGGGTGATCGCCGAGCTGGATCGCTGCTTTGAGCATACGCTGGTGCATACCGGGCAGAATTATGATGATGAGCTGAACCGGGTGTTTTTCGATGATCTTGAGATCCGGCCGCCCGACCACTATCTCGCGGCAGCCGGTGAGACTGCGGCGGAGACGATTGCGCAGGTGATTGCGCGATCGGACCGCATCCTGGCCGAGCAGCAGCCGGATGCCGTTCTGTTATATGGCGATACCAACAGCTGTATGGCGGCCATTGTGGCCAAGCGGCGCAGGATTCCGGTGTTTCATATGGAGGCAGGCAATCGCTGTTTCGATGACCGCGTCCCCGAGGAGATCAACCGGCGCATTGTCGATCATATCAGTGATATCAACATGCCTCTGACCGAACATGCCCGCCGCTACCTGCTGGCCGAAGGCATCCGGCCGGAAACGGTGATCAAAACGGGTTCCTGCATGCAGGAGGTGCTTGAATATTATGCGCCGAAGATTGCGGCCTCCGATGTGTTGTCGCGGCTTGATTTGCCGCGGCAGGGCTATTTTCTTGTCAGTGCGCATCGTGAGGAGAATGTGGATCGGCCGGAACGTTTGTCCGCCCTGCTGGACGCATTAAACGCGCTTGCCGATGCCTATAATCTGCCCATCGTGTTTTCCGTGCATCCGCGCACGCGAAAGCGTCTTGATGCCCTGGCTCATGGTACGATGGATGAGCGTATCCGTTTTATGCAGGCAATGGGCTTTCTGGATTATGTCCATTTGGAGCAGCATGCATGTGGTGTGATCTCCGACAGCGGCACGATTGCCGAGGAAAGCTCGCTGCTGGGTTTTCCGGCAGTGACGATTCGGCAGGCGCATGAGCGGCCGGAGGGTATGGATCAGGGAACCCTGATCATGTCGGATATCGTGCCGCAGTCCCTGCTGGATGCTGTGGCCATCGTGCTGGATCAGGCGGATCGCGGCCTGAAGGCTCCCGCAGTTCCGGATTATGAAGGCGGGCCGGTTTCTCTGCAGGTGGCCCGCATTATCAGCAGTTACACGGATTATATCCGGCGTACGGTCTGGCGGGAAGCATCCTGACTGGTCGATGCTTTGATCATCAGCAAGGGGGCGGCCGGGTGATGAATGAGCAGGGATATATCCGCATGAAGCGTCTGTTTGATATTTGCCTGTGCCTGTTGATTCTGCTTGTCGCATGGCTTCCCATGCTGTGCATTGCGTTGCTGGTCAAGCTGACATCCAAAGGCCCGGTATTATACTGGTCGGACAGAGTGGGTCGCGATAACCAAATATTCTCCATGCCGAAGTTTCGCAGCATGAAGGTGGACACACCGGCCGTGGCCACGCATTTGCTGGAGAACCCCCAAAGCGTGTTGACGCCGATTGGCGATATTTTGCGCAAATCGAGTCTGGATGAGCTGCCGCAGCTCTGGTGTGTGTTGAAAGGGGAGATGAGCTTTGTCGGGCCACGACCGGCATTGTACAATCAGGATGACCTGATTGCCCTGCGCACGGAGAAGGGGGTGCATCGTCTGCCTGTCGGCATTACCGGATGGGCTCAGGTCAATGGACGTGATGAATTGCCGATTCCCGAAAAGGTCGCGCTTGATGTCGAATATATGCAGCGGAAGTCTCTGAAGTTTGATCTTTATATTCTGTGGCTTACGTTGATCCGGGTTGTTCGCCGGGAAGGTGTTTTACATTAGCCAGTGCGGCGGTGCGGGTTGATGTGGTTGATTCCCCTTGATTATCAGGGGCCTGTTTTTCTATACTCATGGATACATAGCAGGGAATTCCTGCACAAGGAGGGCATCAAATGAAGATCAGAACAATACTGGCGGCATGTTTCGTGATGCTGATGATGTGGGCTGCGCCGTTGCAGGCCGGCGATAAGGTTAATATCAATACGGCAAGTGTTGAATCTCTGCAGGAGGTAAAGGGTATTGGTCCGAAACTGGCGGCCAAAATCGTGGAATATCGAACGGAACATGGTAAATTCAAGGAGGTGGATGATCTGGCCGGGGTCAAGGGCATTGGCGAGAAAAAGCTGGACAAGATCAAGGACCAGGTAACCGTGGGAGAAGATGAAGAAAAACACGATGATTAATGACTGAATCAGGCTAATCGAGAGGGCGCGGCATTTGCCGCGCCCTGCTTTTTGTGAAGAATAAGCTAATGGATATTAGTCATCCGATGGTTTTCAATGGGGGGACGAAAAAGCAGGGAGGCAAACCAGCACAGTGATCAGGATGGTATCATCATTGATAGTCCGGGCTCTGTCGCTGGCGGCGCTGGCATTTCCGTTTTCCGTTGCCGCGACCAATATTTGCCTTGCTGTGGCCCTGGCCGCCGGCTTGCTGTCGGGGAGCTGGTGGCATGGTGTGCAATACCTCTGGCGAGAGCAGCGCTGGTTGTTTCTTGCGCTGGGCCTATACCTGCTATGGGCACCTTTGGGGTTATTATGGAGCGCGGATGTTCGGCACGGGCTGGAGGTGCTGGGGCATTACTGGTTCTGGTTATTATTGCCCGTGGTGGTTGTCGCTCTGTCCCGCGAACGGGATCGAAACATGGTGTTGGGGTGTTTGTCTGTTGGTCTGACATTGAATCTTCTGTATTGCGTATTGCAGGCAATGGGCTACGTCGATGTGGCTACTGATGGTTCGGGAGTGCGTGATGCAACCGGTCATATTGGCCATATCGGATTCGGGTTTGTGTATGCCCTGTGGGCGGCCTGGCTGCTATATCTGGGGTTGCGCTGGCATGGCTGGAGACGTTGGGGGTGCTGGGCGCTGGTGTTATGGGCATGTATCATGGTGTTTATGGCTCAGGGACGTGCAGGTTATGTTTTGATGATTTTGCTGCTTATGTCTGTTGTTGTTAAATGGGCCTGGCTGCATTACCGCAGGGTTCATGCCTTTTCCCTGCTGGGCGGGATGGCCCTGTTGCTGGTTCTGGTAATGATGCTGGGGCCCGGCAAGGAACGTATTGCGGGCACCTGGCTGGCCTGGCACGGGGAAGTTCATCAATCATCAAGTTGGGACGAGAAAATGGCCATGCTTTCCACACATCAACGGCTGTCGATGTGGCAAACTGCCTGGAACGTCTGGCAGAAGCATCCGTTTGTTGGGGTTGGTACCGGTGGTTTTTTACAGGCGGCGAAGCCTGTATTTGAACAGCGAGTGCACAGGAAGATGACGCTTTCTCATCCGCATAATCAATACCTGTTAGTGCTGGCTCGATGGGGTATCACAGGGCTGGTTTGTTTGCTTCTGCTGCTCGTGATATGGGTTCGGAATGGCTGGCACAGGGACTGGAACAGTTCCGAGGTCGTCCCGCTGATGTTTCTCGCGGGTTTTGCATTGACAATCGATGGCATGTTTTCCATTACCCTTGAGCAACATTTTTCGGCCATTCTGGCGATATTATTATTGGGGGCTTCCCTGGCAGCGCGCGCAGCACATGATGCGTCCTGCGCCGATGCGCGGACAGCAGCAAACGGATGACTTCCGTTTGATTGTTTTTTGTGAAGCATAGAGGCGATGAGTCAACGTCACCTGTTACGTAGCCGCTGGCTGGTATTTCTGCATGACCTGATGTGGATCCCCACAGCCATCTTTGTCGCGTTTTCACTGCGTTTTAATTTGTCTGCAATTCCTGAAATTTATGCAGCTTCGATGCATGTGCTGATGGTGATTGCCGTGCCCGTGCAGGCGCTGGTTTTCTGGTATTTCAGTCTCTATCGCGGGGTATGGCGTTTTGCGTCCATTCCTGATCTTCTGCGTATTGTCAGGGCGGTGCTTGTCGGGGTATTGCTGACGTTTGTGTTGATGTTTATCTGGCAGCGTCTGGAAGGCCTGCCACGCTCGGTATTGATTCTCTATCCGTTATTGTTGATGTTGTTTCTGGCCGGACCACGTATGCTATACCGGTGGTTTAAGGACCATCACTTGCAGCTTGAGCGTTTTGAACGCAAGCGTGCGCTGGTGGTCGGAGCAGGACGTGCCGGGGAACTGCTGGTACGCGAGTTGTTGAAGGAGGGGCCGTATAACCCTGTGGCTTTCCTCGATGACGCGGCTCGGCGACAGGGGCAGGAGATTCACGGCGTGCGCGTCGTCGGCCGGCTGGATGAGCTGGCTGATGCCGTGGACCGTTACGATATCGAGGTGGTATTGCTGGCCATTCCGTCTGCTTCGAATCGTTTGATACGCAAGGTGTTTGAGGCCAGCCGTGATGCCGGTGTCGTTTGCCGCACCCTGCCTTCCGTCGTGGATCTGGCTGACGGCAGGGTGGAAGTCTCCCGCCTGCGCGATATCCGTATCGACGATTTGCTAGGACGTGATGAGATTCGCCATGATCTGGAAGAAGTGCGGGACTTTTTGCAGCAAAAGAAGGTGCTGATTACCGGTGCGGGAGGATCGATTGGCTCCGAGCTGTGCCGGCAGGTGCTGGAATATGAACCTGCGCAACTGGTGATGGTTGATCATGGAGAATTCAACCTGTACACGATTGAGCAGGAATTACGCACTCACCGCCTGGCGGATCGCTGCCGCGCCCTGCTTGGCGATATTCGCGATGAAGATCGCCTGCGCTGGATTTTCGAGCATTTTCGTCCGCAGGTGGTGCTGAATGCCGCGGCTTACAAGCATGTCCCGCTGGTAGAGGAAAACCCGGCCGAAGGCGTGAAAACAAATATCTTCGGTACCTGTCAGCTGGCGGATATGGCGGTGCAATATGCGGTGGAAAAATTTATTCAGGTATCGACGGACAAGGCTGTCAATCCGGTGAATATCATGGGCGCAAGTAAACGGGCTGCCGAGATTTATTGCCAGAATCTCGATCGGCGGGCGCCGGATACGGCATTTATTACCACGCGTTTCGGTAATGTGCTGGGTTCGGCAGGCAGTGTTGTGCCGCTGTTTGAGCAACAGATCCGGCAGGGCGGGCCGGTGACCGTGACGCATCCGGACATCACCCGTTTCTTTATGACGATTCCCGAAGCCGTCAGTCTGATTCTGCAGGCGGCTGCCATGGGGCAGGGCGGTGAAATCTTTGTGCTGGATATGGGCGAGCCGATCAAAATCGATGAACTGGCCCGGCAAATGATACGTCTGGCCGGCCTTGAACCCGGCAAGGATATTGAGATTCGCTATACCGGACTCAGACCGGGTGAAAAACTGTATGAAGAGCTGTTCCATGAAGGTGAACCATGTGAAAAAACCCGGCATCCGAAAGTCATGCTGGCCTCCAGTCGCAAGGTGGACTGGGATGAATTGCAGATATTATTGCAGCGCCTGAAAGAAGACTGTCGTCAGCGCGATGTCGAACACCTGAAGCAGGGGCTCAAGCGTTTTGTGCCGGAGTTCAGGGAAGCGCCGCCATGCTGAATATCGGGCGGTGGTCAGCCGCGCCCTGTTTTGTTGTTTGCAGGAGTGTGACCGCCGTGTTCGCAAAACGGGATGAGTGAGCTGAAGGACATGACATTCTCCCATCGTACCGCCAGTGAAGACTTTGGCTACGATCCGCGTGCCTTTGATCCCTGAAGTGTGGCGATTTGCCATCATGTGTTGATAATCACATACGATGGCGCCGGAATATCAACAGTTCGTGCAGTTTTCATGAAAACGTCATCATGGGCGAAGTAGGATGCGGATGATGAGAGGCATGATGAAAATGAACGGCTCGCGGTGGTGGAAGGCCATGCTGATTGCAGGCGTGCTGCTGCTGACGATATTGTGGGCCTTGCCATATGGCATTGCACAGGCCATTCGTCATGCTCTCGCTGCTGCCGGCATGCAGTCGGTCACGATTGAGGATGTCGATTTCAATCCGTTCAGCGGCACTTTCGGTATCAAGGGACTGCGCATGCTGAACCTGCAACAGCAGGAGATTCGTGTGCCGAAGCTGGAGGCACGCTTTGCCTGGCTGCCGCTGCTGGACAAGCGCCTGGTTGTGCAGCGCCTGCTGGTACAGCGGGCACATATGTCCCTGCAACAGGATGAGCAGGGTGATTATCAACTGGCGGGTATTCCGCTGCCATTGATGATGGAAATGACGCAGGGCGAACCTTCGGCATGGAGCATTGAAATCCGGCAAGTGCTGTTTGGCGGCACGCTGTCGCTCTCTCTGCCCTGGTATGAAGGCGAGGTGCATCTGGGCAGTGTGCAGATCTCGGATATTTCCGGCATGCGC
>JALSZZ010000105.1 GCA_027075825.1 Mariprofundaceae bacterium
ACATTACTACGGACAAAAGCATGGACCAAGAAAAGATAGCTCAAGCCTTAATTAGTGTCTTAGATGGATCAAGGTGGATAGGTGTCAACGGGAGCATCCGAAGTTTATGGCGGGGTTATGTCTGCAAAATAATCACGAAATTTCAGTGTGATGATTGCTATTTTTACTTGAAATATATGTAAAAATATGGCATCCTTCTGATTGAAAGGAGGATGCTATATGAATGTGGTACGAGATATTCATAGGTCGCTGCAGATGGACTCAAAATCGTCGTATATGGATTTGCTTTTTGCCGATCTGGACAAAAAGTTCGAAGCAATTTTTGATGCGATCGATCTGCCGAATATCGATCTCGCCGCCTCCATTGAAGCTGTCAAGAAAATTGACCCTCGGGTCGATCCTAAACTTGTCCAGGTAATAGTCCAGAAAAAGCTCGACGCCATCTTTGCTGATGCCGAATGTGCCGCCTGTGGCAGGCGCTTACGGAAAAAGCACACTCTCCAGCGCAAGGCTGTCACCTCCATCGGCACCATGACCTTCGCTTGCCCGTACTACTTCTGCCCTGCGTGCAACTCCTATCATTCGCCGTACGAGGAGACATTGCGCCTTTCCCAGGGGCCATACCAGAAGGATTTTCAGAAAATCGCCGCACGCCTTGCCGTCAACGATACCTTCGAAGAGGCGGCCAACATCCTCAACGAACTCTATCAGGTCAATATCTCGCCGGATACCGTCCACTCCCTCACCCACGCCTTTGCCGAAGGCGTCGAACTGACTGAAGTCATCCCGTCCGCCGAGGAGGTCCTCAAAATCGTCGAACGCATCTCCGCCGGCCAGCACCGCCGGCCGGTCTTTGTCTTTGCCGCGGACGGAGCCATGCTGCCCATCAGGTCAGCGGAGAAAGGCGCTCCCAATATCTGGAAGGAGGCCAAGGGAGTGCGAGGGTATCTCCTTGACAAGGATCACGTGGTCCATCTGCTGAGCTGGCACCAGATCGCCTCCAAGCAGGACTTCATCGATTATCTTTGGGAAATCCGCCGCCAGAACATCATCCCGCGCGACAAGGTCCGCCTGTGCTTCATCGGTGACGGCGCTGGATGGATATGGGAAGCTGTCCAGGAAGTCTTTCCCGAGTGCCGGCAAGTCCTTGATTACTATCACTGCTCCCATCATCTCTACGATTTTGCCCAGATCCACTTCGCCAACGACCCGGACAGAATCTCCGAGTGGGTCGAGCAGACTAAGGTGCGCCTTTTCCACAACAATGTCCAGCACGTGATCTCCGGACTCAAGCGCATGCGGTGCCGCACCGAAGAAGCGCGACAGCGCCGGGACCGGCTGGTTGAATATCTGTCCACCCACAAATCACGTGTGGACTACGGCCGCCTGCGCCGGGGCGGCTATCCGTTGGGCAGCGGCGCCATCGAAAGCGCCAACAAGTTCATCTGCCATATTCGGCTCAAGCGTTCCGGCGTCTGGTGGCGTGTTGACCGCGCCAACAATATCCTGAAGCTGCGCTGTGCGCGGTACAATCGTCAATTCGACAAACTCGCCGCCCAGCAAGAGCCTTCACCACGAGGAGGACGAGTACGGCATGGTGTCAAACTGCGCCGAATCAAGTAGACGCCATAAACTTCGGATGCGCCCCATTGCCCAAGGCCTCGGCAAGCTGCAAGGCGCTGAGTCGTTGTTTGGCCAGTTTGATTTCAGCTGCTTCGTTCATGATCATCATCCTTTCCGGATACTTTAACAAAAACAAAATCGTTCGGAAAGAAGATTAGTTGTACACCCTATTCGAATCCTGGTAAATTCCATGTGAAATGTCGAAGAGCCAAATATACTTCTCAGAGGAATGAAGTTCATGAAGCCACTATTTCTAATTTCTTTACCACGATCAGGATCAACACTTATACAGCGTGTTTTGTCTTCACATAATGATATATATACTGTTTCTGAACCATGGATATTGTTGCCATACCTGTACACACTCAAAACAACTGGATGCTACAGCGAATACAACCACAGCGTTGCTACCACTGCAATAGAGGATTTTTGCCAAGAGTTGCCGAACGGCAGGGAGGATTATTTAGCCGAAATTTCCAGTTTGGCATTGCGATTGTATAGGAAGGCTACCAAGAAAGACGTAACGTACTTCCTGGATAAAACGCCACGTTACACCATAATCGTTAACGATCTTATAAAGATGTTTCCAGAAGCAAAATTTATTTTTTTATGGAGAAATCCTTTAAGTGTAATATCTTCCATGATTGAAAGTTGGGCTGGCGGCAGGTGGAACATTTACGCTTACAAGATTGATCTGTTTGCAGGTATGGAAAACATGATAAACACATTTGAAAGACATGCTCACAAAATATATTCTATTAAATATGAAGACTTTATTACTGCCCCTGAAAAAAAATGGCAGAATCTGTGTGGTTACTTGAATATCCGGCCGACATTAGAGCCGTTAACAGAATTCCGCAATACCCAGTTACGAGGCAGGTGGGGGGACTCCTCTGGTAAAGAGAAATACGACATGCTAAGCAAGGAGCCATTGGAAAAATGGAGAAAAGTACTGGGGTCACCCATCAGAAAATGGTGGTGTCGAAAATACATTAGATGGATCGGGCAAGATCGTCTCCAAACGATGGGGTATGATTTAGAAGAACTCCTAAACGATCTAGATAGCATTCCAACAACATACAGATTTTTCGTCTCTGACGTTACTCGTTTGATTTATGGTATTATATATTGTTTTGATTCAAATATTTTCGAGCAAAAAATACAACAACTTCCAAAATTCAAATATATATATACGGATAACTAACCAGACAATATGTAATATTGCGCGGCCAATCTTCTCTCCGAACAAAACATTTCGGTTGGTCTGCGCGGCTTACATACAAATTTTCTTAATTCCATATGAAGCACCGAAGAGCTATTTTTGAGAAATTCGTACTTTGTTTGTTCCTTGGAGGAGTTTTAATTGCGCAGCCATTTCTTGCTATGTTATTCACAATGCTTTTTGGATTATTGTACTATCCAAAATCGAAATGGATTTCTTCTGTTTTCTGTTTTATTGGTGCAATTTATCTCGGCTTGATCAATACCACGAAGCAACCTTACGGTGATCTCGTGACATATCTAACATGGTATGACAATGCCAGTCTCATGTCGCTCCCAGAATTTCTTGGATCATTTTCTAGGGAGCCACTCTACTATATATTCATGTTCGCTATCTCCAGGATAAGCAATGGAAGTGCTGAATGGTTTGTATTCTTGTCTAGCGTGATCACATATTCTTTATTCCTATATAGTATTTTCATTGTTTGTGGCCATCTTAATCTAAATGCAGGGGTCGCTATCATCATAATGATTTCCTTTATATTTTTTGGGCCTCTATTCAGTATATCAGCTCATTTAATGCGGCAATTCTTCGCCGCCTCTTTGGTGACGTTGTTTTATGCAAATCGCTTAAGATATGGAAAAAGTCATTTTTTAATTATGATAATGGCTGTCATGATGCACTATTCATCAGCAATCTTTATTCCGCTGTCCTTAATTAAGATGCCGCGCCTGTTGTCTCCTGCATTGTCCTTTGCCGCCTCGGCCGGACTGTTCGGGTTTGTTTATCTCGCCGCTAAGCTTAGCGCTAGCTTGTTGGCTAGTATTCCGCTGTTTAATGTGATCTTCGTGCGTATAGCTGCGGATGAAGGTCACGATATAGGACATCTATCTATGCCTGCATTGGCATTCGTTATTTTTGTCATGAT